>JAUYBK010000062.1 GCA_030693105.1 Methanobacteriaceae archaeon
GAGGACTTAAGATCCTCTGGCGTAGGCCTTCGAGGGTTCGAATCCCTTCCCCTGCACTTGGATTAGTTTTATGTTACTGCCCTAGTGGCTCAGCCGGTAGAGCGATACCTTGGTAAGGTATAGGTCGGGGGTTCGAATCCCCCCTAGGGCTTATAAATTAATTTAACACCTTTAAAATTTAATTATAAAAATCTAATTAATATTATATAAATAAATTTAGGTATCTATTCCTAAGTTTTTAAGTCTAGGAAGAACCTGATGGTGATCTAAAATGGAGAGGAAAATTGTACAGATATCAGACATTCATTTTGGGGAAAAAACATTCTCTCATGACCTTAAAAATAATGTCTTAAAGCAGTTAGAAGCAGAAAATCCGGATTTAATTGTTTTTTCTGGAGATTTAACTACCAACGGATATTTGCACGAGTATGAAGATGCTTCCACTTTTTTGGACGAATTAAAATCGATAACTGATACTTACACCATTCCGGGTAACCATGATGCCCGTAACGTTGGATTAATCCATTTTGAAAGACTTATAGGGCACCGAAAGTTTATACACGTTGACAAAAGAGGAGGATTTGCAATTGTAGGATTGGATTCCTCAGAACCAGACATCAATGATGGTCAGATTGGGGCTGACCAACTGGAATGGCTGAAAACAGAACTGGACAAGATTCCCAGTGATCTGTGCAAAATCGTTACTTTCCACCATCATCTTCTTCCTATACCTCAAACTGGAAGAGAAAGGAATATACTTCTAGATTCTGGCGATTTATTAAGAGTATTCTCAGATTATGGCGTTGACTTTGTATTAAATGGCCATAAACACGTACCGAACGTGTGGATGATTGAAAAGATGGTCACCCTTAACTCGGGTACAGCCACCACCCGTAAATTAAGGGGGAACACGCACGCTTCCTATAACCAGCTTTTGATCAACGAAGATGAAATTGTTGTGAATCTCATTAACAGCCAGACTGGTTACAAGAAGGAAATGGCAAATTATTCAGTTAAAGTGGAGAGAACTGAATATTTAATATGTTCCTACCGTCACAACTCTCCCCACAGTATTTAAAATTTTTTTTATACAAAGCCCTAGTATTTGAAGTTTATAAAACAACTAAATCATATATTTTATAGGATACTATCAAAAAGTGATAAGATGTCAAAGACACTGGACATACTAATGGCTGGAATAATTTCTGGAATTGTGGCCTACACTACCTCCCAGATAGGAGTTGCGGGAACGATAATCGGCGCAGTTTTAGGTTCAATGCTATTCCAGTTAATGTCCCACATATTCAGCCAACCTTTAGATAGAGTTAAAACTCAAAAAGTAGAACGTAATATATTTTATGTCTTTCCCCTGATCTTAATTCTGGTCATTGAGATCATATACCTCTTTTACATCTTCTCACTTCAACCAGGAGATTTCTACTATTTACTGCAAACAGCTACGGGCTGGAACCTTTTTAGAACCATTGGTATAGCTCTGCTGGTTATGGGGCTATTCCCTCTTTTCGAAAGCAGTATCTCCCGCAAGTATGGGGTTATCGTTCTGGCAGTGGCAGTAGTTAAACTGTTAGGAGGATTTGTAGATTTTAATTCGGCCATAGTGGATTTATATTCCCCCCTATTTTACCAGTTTAATGAGATTTTTTCCATCATGGTGATTGTTGCTCTGGCTTATGTGGTAATCTCCATCACTAGGGACTCCGTGACAATTATACGTGAAAAAGATGATAAAGATAATTTAGGAGAGGGCCATAAAACTAACCTAAAAGAGACCTCTGATGATAAAGATTAACAGGGATATAAAAAAATGACTAAGAGAGCTAAAAACAGCACCCTTAAAGCATTATTGGACGTAATTTTATACGAAAATCCTTCCACTCAGGACGAAATAGCAGATAAGTTGGGGTTAACCAGACGATACGTTACTAAATTATTACAGCCACTCGTCAAAAGAGGGGTGGTTAAGAGAGCGTATATACTTGATTTAAAGAAGTTTGATGAGTTTTCTGAGATATTTCAGGAGGAACCCACCTCTCGGGAGCACGCTGGAAGTTATCTCATCAAAGAAATGTTATCCGACATGTCCAAACACGTCTGCCAGCAACTGGAAATGTCATTTGAAGCTTTTCTCAACCATGATACTGCCCGGGCTGAAGAAGCTCTTAAACAGGATTATATAACTAACAATTTGCATGAAAAGGTTCGTTCATCGGTAGAAACCGTGGTGTCTATTAACCCTTACTCGGAATTCAGTAAAACCATCGTTTTTGGAGAAATAGCCTATGATCTGGAGCGTATCGGTGATCATTCATGCCATATAGCTAACTTTGCTTTAAATGAGTCTTATGAAGTGGATGATGACACAATGGCTATAGTTAAGGCCATGTTTAAGACTTCACTAAAGATGTTAACCCATTCCATGAACGCCTTTACCAATGAGAAGCTGGATCTAAAAGATCAGGTCATGGACTACGAGGAAAAACTGCACCGCCTCCAGCAGGATGCTATGAATAAAATAGCCCATCAAATGGCTGAGGATGATATTATGGACAAGGAAAGATCTACCTACTACATTTATCTTTCCCGGGTGGTTAAGGCCTTCGAAAGAATCGGGGATATATCTGTAGAGATCATCGACACTGCCGGGGAGTTTTACCGGAACATACCTCGTACCACCACTCCCGAAAGGTTTCAGGGAAGATATTAAAACTTTTTAAGAGTTTTAAGGCCTGTAAGTCAAATGCAGAAGAACGATTTGAAGTACAGATTATAAAAAGTTAGTTTCGTTTCTAAGTTGGTAAAATTCTTCTTCTGGGAACATCTTTCGGAATGGTTCTTCATGAGTTCGTTCTTCATGAACGTGGGCAAGAATACCGGGTATTCTTCCAATAATAAACATTCCACATCCAACCCTCCAATCAAACCCTAAATCGGATAATACTGCAGCATTAGCCCCATCAATATTCATTTTGATCCTTTTTTCCTCTTCTAATAGTTTTTCCAGAGAGACTATCAGTTGGGAGTGTTCTCCGAAGCAGCCATACTTTTTTGCAAGTTCAAGGATCCGGGGAGCTCTTGGATCCTCATCATGATAGCGGTGACCAAAACCAGGAATTTTAAGGCCTCTATTTAAAAATTCAGACATTAATTCCAAGGCAACTTTATTTAGGGGCCGATTATAGGTTTGTGCTATTTCAACTCCTTCCTGTAACATTTTCATAGATTTTTCAATTGCCCCGGCATGGTTTTCTCCAAAAGCCAGTATTCCCCCTGCTAAACACGCGTTTAAAGATGAACCCGCTGATGCTATTAACCGGGCAGATTGAGTACTAGGCGGAGTTACACCATGATCACAAAAAGAAACCAGGACTGCACTTAACATTTTCTCCTCTATTTCCGTGGGAAGATCACCCTTTAAGAGAAGATTTATCATGGCGGGGAAAGATATATTGCCAATCAGATCCTCCTGAACATGTCCCCTGGTAACCAGCCGATTGGCTTCTACCTTGGTTATAGAGGTCCTCCACTTACTGATTTTGGGGTTGAACAGGTCTTTTAGTGCATCCTGAGTTATCATATTGGAATTCTAAAGGGGCTATAATATTTAAATTTAACGCTTTAAGCATAATGATGTTCACTAAATACGAATTAAGTACTAAAAACAGCTTCAGCACCTCCCAATTATTTCTCATTTAGTGTCTTTATTAACACAATTAGTAACCTTTAAATAGGGTGGCAAGTTTAGTATGGGGTGAGGTGAATTAAAATGGACACTAAATATATAATCGGGATTGTAGTAGCCCTCATAATAATCGTGGGTGCCTTCTTAGTACTGGGAGGCGGTGGAAACAGTGAACAAAAAATTAGCATTGCTGGTTCCACTTCGGTGCAACCATTAGCAGAAAAATTAGCCACAGAATACATGAAAAAAAACCCTGATGTGAAAATATCCGTTCAGGGGGGCGGGTCTTCGGTGGGTATTAAAAGCGTTCAGGACGGGACCGCCAACATCGGAACCAGTTCCAAGTCCCTGAAATCAGACGAATCAACCGGACTAACCCAATACGAAGTTGCTAAAGATGGAATAGCAGTAGTTGCAAACAAACAGAACACCGTCAGTGGATTGAGTTTAGACCAGATTAAAGGAATATTCACAGGTAACATCACCAACTGGAAAGAAGTGGGTGGATCTGATGCAAAAATCAACGTCATTATACGTGAAGATGGTTCTGGTACTAGAGATGCTTTCCAAGAAATTGTTCTAGGTAAAACTTCCAACGATACTAAAGTGGCCTTCGTGAAAGAAGCCATTGTGCAAAGTTCCACTGAAGCAGTGCAACAGACTGTAGCTCAGGACCCTAATGCCATAGGCTTCATCTCCTTTGCTACTGTTAAAGACGCCAAAGCTCTCAATGTCAACAACGTTGCACCATCAGAAGCTACTATAATGGACGATACCTACAAGATCCAGCGACCATTCCTCTTCTTAGTTAAAGGGGACGCCCAAGGAGCTATAAAAGCCTTCATTGACTGGGTGAACGGACCGGAAGGTCAGGCCATTATCAAAGACGATAAACTGGTACCAGTTGGTAAAGTGGTAACTGGTAACAGCACCAAATAAGAAACAATGGTGGTTTAACCACCAAAATTTTCTTTTTTTAATGAGGATACATTTTTTTAAGTAAAAAAAAATCTTATAAAGCTCCATTAACCTCTTAAATAGCTCAGACACCTAATCACTATATAATTATAAATACTGTTAGTTGAAATTAGTTTTTAATGGTATTCTTTTATGGTGATTAAATGAAGCTCAAATATGGGTTAGGAGTACTAATTATATTAATAATCATCATTGCCCTTTACGGCACTATAAACACTGAAAGCCAGTATGAAAGGATAGATATCGCTGGGTCTACTTCAGTTCAACCAGTAGCAGAAGCACTGGCTCAGGAGTATATGAAAACATATCCTAAAGTCAAGATCAATGTGCAGGGGGGAGGTTCTGGACTGGGAATAAGGAGCGTATCCCAGGACATAATCGCCATTGGAACCAGTTCCAAAAACCTAAAAACTAATGAAAAAGGTTCTTTGCAGGAATATGTCATTGGGAAGGAAGGAATTGTAATTGCAGTAAATGTTAATAATCCGGGGGATGATTTGAGTAAAGAACAACTAAAGGACGTCTTCTCTGGAAAAATCAAAAACTGGAATGAATTGGGTGGTCCTAACGCCCCAATTGATGTTGTAGTAAGAGAAGACGGTTCAGGGACCAGGAAAGCATTTGAAGACATGGTAATGGGAAAAAATACCAAGGTGAGGAGTGATGCCATCGTGCAGACCTCCACTGAGTCCGTTAAGCTAACAGTTAAACAGGATCCCAACGCCATTGGCTACATATCTCTGGTCCACATGAGTTCGGACGTTAAGGTCGTCAAGTTAAATGGAATTTCTCCTTCATTAGAAACCATCGTTGATGGTTCTTACAAGTTACAAAGACCATTTATGTTCCTCACCAATGGGGAACCTAAAGGGGCTGTAAAAGAATTCATAGATTGGTGCTTAAGTCCAGAAGGACAAAAAATCGTAGTTAAAGAAAAAGTAGTCCCTGTCACAACATAATATAAAATTTAAAGATTTTTTATAATTCAAATGAGAAATTAGAGGTATAATAATGTCTAGATGGACTGAAGAATATTTCATTGAAAAAGGTCTTTTATTAACGGCCATTTCGTCGATTATAATCATAGGCCTCATTATCATCTTCATATTCAAGGAAGGTATTCCTGCTATACAGAGTTATGGGTTCTTCAATTTCGTCTTTGGAATGAATTGGAGTCCATCGGAGGGTCAATATGGTGTATTTCCCATGATCATTGGTTCATTGGGTATTACTCTCCTTTCACTCTTAATGGCAGTGCCATTGGGATTATTATGTGCCATATTTTTAGCAGAGGTAGCCCCTGCTCGAATGCGGAAGGTTTTAAATCCCACCCTACAAACCCTGGCAGGAATTCCTTCAGTAGTCTACGGATTTTTTGGACTGATACTTTTAGTCCCCTTCATGAGGGCCCAGTTTGGAGGTACTGGTTTTAGCATGTTCACTGCATCAGTAATCCTCACCGTCATGATCTTACCCATTATAGTCAGCGTTTCTGAGGATGCTTTAAGATCAATCCCCCATGAATACAAGGAGGCATCTCTGGCGTTGGGAGCCACCCACTGGCAGACCATTAAAAATGTAATATTTCCGGCAGCCATACCCGGTGTAATTACCTCTGTGATTTTGGGAATGGGCCGTGCCGTCGGAGAAACGCTGGCCATTATCATGGTTGCGGGTAATGTTGTACAGATACCTGGTTCAATTTTTGACCCCGTAAGGGCATTGACCTCTAATATTGCAATTGAGATGGGTTATGCAACGGGTATACACTACAACGCCCTGTTTGCTACCGGCATTGTGCTCATATTCATGATCATCGTCCTACTGATAATAGCTAACTACCTCCATTACAAGAAGAAAGTCACCATTGGGGGTGGGTACTTATGAAATTTACATTAAAACGCAGAAAGAGGGTCTAAATCGTGTATAGAATTATACCTCCCAAGATCGCCCAAAAAATAATGAACAGCATATTTTGGGCTTCAGGAATTCTCACCATTCTAATCCTGGTGGTGGTAATCGGTTACGTATTATTTAAGGGTCTTCCCTTTGTCAGTTTAGAGTTTCTGTTCTCTGACCCCATAGATTCTGGTAGAGCAGGGGGAATATTCCCCATGATCATGTCCAGTATCTATGTGACTCTAATTGCGTTACTGTTAGCCGCACCCCTGGGTGTGGGAGCTGCTGTTTTTTTGGCGGAATACGCCGGTGAAAATAGAACAGTTAAATTGATTAGATTTGGAGCAGAAACCCTGTCTTCTATACCTTCCATAGTATTTGGATTGTTTGGGTTGGCGTTTTTTGTGGTTTATTTAGGATTGGGATGGAGTGTTCTATCTGGTGGACTCACGCTGGCGCTGATGGCTTTGCCCACCGTACTGGCAGCTTCCGAAGTTTCTGTAGAATCAATCAATAAATCATATTCAGAAGGAAGTCTGGCGTTGGGAGCCACCAAGTGGCAGACCATTTATAAGGTAGTTATACCTGCTGCAATTCCGGGAATAACCACTGGGATAATACTGGGGATGGCCAGGGCCATTGCAGAAGCAGCTGCAGTGATGTATACTGTTGGTGCGGCTCTGTTGATTCCAACATCATTAATGGACCCCGCACGACCTCTTCCATTGCACCTTTATCTTTTGGCTACCGAGGGCATATCTATGGATAATGCCTGGGCAACGGCAGCGGTTCTGGTTATCTTAATCCTTATAATTACAGTTAGTACCAACACCTTAGTTGATCGTTACCGTAAAAAGATGATGGGGCGATAAAATGGAGTATATAATAGAAGTAGAAGATTTAAACGTTTACTTTGACGAATTACATATCTTGAAAAATATAAATATAAAAATTCCCAAGAACGCTGTGACCTCGCTCATCGGGCCCTCTGGTTGTGGCAAATCCACCTTTATTCGCACCTTAAACAGGATGAATGATCTTATAAGCACCTTTAGAAGGGATGGAACGGTGCTTTTAGATGGTGAGAATATCTACAACCCTAAAGTGGACGTAGTAAACTTGCGTAAAAGGGTGGGCATGGTTTTCCAGAAACCAAATCCCTTCCCTAAATCTATATTTGACAACGTGGCTTACGGTTTAAGAGTTCACGGTATTAACGATAAGGATGTTTTAGCTCAAAAAGTTGAAGAAGCCCTTAAATCGGCAGCATTATGGGAAGAGGTCGAAAATATTTTGGAAAAATCGGCCATGGGACTTTCCGGTGGACAGCAGCAACGATTATGCATTGCCCGAACTATTGCAGTTGAACCAGATGTAATTCTCATGGACGAGCCCTGTTCTGCTCTGGATCCTATTTCCACCACAAAAATTGAGGATCTTATACACAAGTTGAAGAAAGATTATACAATTATTATAGTCACACACAACATGCAACAAGCCACTCGTGTTTCTAAATACACTGCTTTCTTTTTGCATGGTGAAATTGTGGAAAGTGGAAAAACTGATCAAATATTCCTGGAGCCAACTGATAATCGTACTGAGGATTATATTACTGGACGATTTGGATAGGGTAAATTCAAATTTAATTAGTATGGGGTAATAAAATGGAGAAAAGACATCCAAGGATATTGTTTAGAAAAAGATTGAAAGAATTGCGGGCTGATGTCGAACAAATGGGTAAAGAAGCCCTATCGGCTTATAGGGATTCTATAAAGGTCCTGTTGAAGTATGACGAAGAGAAGATTAAAAGGATTGTTGAAACTGCTGATAAAATCGACGAAATGAACTACAACCTGGAACACAAGACCCTCAGCGTCATTGCTTCGGAACAGCCTGTGGCTGGTGATTTAAGATTTATAGAGACCTGCATTAAGGTAGGAGGTCATCTAAAACGGATTGGGTATTTAGCCAGCAACATTACTGAGGTTGCAAAAAAGATTAAGGACGAAGAAGTCCCGGAAAAACCTATGGATGATATCATCCACATGGCGGACATCGTGGAGAACATGGTCAGTAAAAGCCTCGCCGCGTTCTTGGGTCAAAATATGGACATTGCCCGGGAACTAAGAAGGGATGACGATAAAGTGGACGACCTTTTCGATCGGGCCTTGAAGGACATAACCCAGAGCATGTTTGACGACCAGGAAACCATATCTTACCTGGTTTACCTGTTGTTCTTAGCCCGTATTTTAGAAAGGATCGCTGACCGGGCGGAGAATATTGGGGACAGGACTATCTTTATGATAACTTGCAAAAAACCTTAGAAATATTTTTTCCCTTTTTTTCTTTAAATAATATTTCTGAAGTAATAAAAAGTATTTACTTATTCTAATCTTCCAGTAGCCTTTCTGGCAGCCCAACATTGAATACACACTCCAATAGGCAGTCCTGCTGTATGTGTATGGGCAGTGAGTATTTTAACATCCAAAGCAGTGGTTTTACCACCCAAACCCATAGGGCCGATGCCGGTTTCATTGACCTGATTTAGTATCTCTTCTTCCAAGTAAGCTAAATATTCGTCGGGATTTCTAACTCCCACTTCATTCAAGAGTGCCTTTTTGGCCAGTTTTAGGGCCATGTCAGACGATCCTCCGATACCCACCCCGATCAGGATGGGAGGACAGGGCTTGCCACCGGCGGCCAGCACCATTTTCAAGACAAAATTTTTAACCCCTTCTTTTCCTTCCCCGGGAAGGGCCATCTTAAGAGCATTGTTGTTTTCAGACCCAAAACCTTTAGGGAACACAGTGATTTCTAGGTAATCTCCTTCAATTATTTCCATGTCAATTTGTGGTATGAGGTTACCGGTATTGTCTCCGGTATTTTTTCTGGTAAAAGGATCCACCACGTTGGGGCGGAGGGGTATATCGCGGGTGGCGCGTTTAACACCGTTTATGATTCCTTCATATAGATTTTCCACCAGCACATTTCCCATTTTAACGAAGATAATGGGGAGACCGGTGTCCTGGCAGAGGGGTATTCCCATTTCTTCTGCAGCTTTAATATTATCTAAAACCGCCTGAAGATTTAAACGTGCCAAATCTTCTGTTTCATTGTGATAAGCATCTTCCAGGGCCTTTATAACATCTGATGGGAGTTTTATCACAGCTTCCTTAAACAGGCGGCAAACTTCCTCTTCAACAGTTTTTTGGCTAATCATTGTAAAATAGTTTATAGTTTATGTATAAATAAAATATCAGTAAAATAAAATTCAGATGATAAGTTCCTTTTTTATAAAATAAATAAAGAAAAGATGATGGAATTTAGTATTTCATAATCATCTTAACTTTTTCAAGCTCCTTGGCTACGCGATCCCTTTTTTCAGTTAACATATCCTCAGAACTCATCAGCAAAGCTTCGGTGGGGCAGGCGGAAACACAAAGAGGTACGTCTTCATCCTGACATAAGTCGCATTTACATGCGATCCCGTATTCGTTTAATTGGATGGCTCCCACTGGACAGGAATCTCTGCAGAGGCCGCAACCGATGCAATCATCTTCGAGAATGATAATGGCCCCGTCAACTTCTTCTATTGCCTCTTCCGGGCAGACCGTCATGCAGGGAGCCCGATCCTCTGCACAGTGCAGGCAGTATAACGGAACTCCTTTAAACACCCTTATTGCATTTTTGGGGCATATCCGCTCGCACTTACCGCACTCATCACACAGTTCCGGCCTTGAAATTAGTTCCTTCATATTAGGCCTCCTTGTCCAGAGCTTTCTTGGCCCGGGTGTTGGCGGTGACTATATGCATCAATTCTGCACCTCTACGGGATCCTTTGCTTGTTCCGGAAATTTTCTGGATGTGGGCTAATTGGCGTTTGGCCTTTAACTTCTCGCTGTTAACCTTGGCTATGGCTCGTTGTGAACAGGCCTTAATACAGGCAGGAGTATCTAAATCAGGACATTGGTGACATTTATGGGCTTTGCGCTCGTGAATAACCACGGCACCGAAGGGACATACCATCATGCACAGCCCACAGCCGATACAACGCTCCTTTTCAATACTCTCATCATCAATGGCTTCGGTGGGGCAAATGATTTTACAAGGAGCATCCTCGCACTGCTGACAAATGATGGGATAATATGATCCTTCTACTTCCCTTACCAGAATCCCGGAAGTCCCATGAATCTGGGCACAGGCTTCCTGACAGTCCAGGCAGCCGTCGCAGAGTTCTGGTTGGATAATTATTTTTTCCAAGGCTAAGCCTCCTATATTTTTAGCTCCGCGCACACTGCATCCACATGGCTTTGGATACGTTCGCGTTCCTCATCAGAAAGGTGTTTGAACCTCTTCTGTGCGCTGAGATACTCGTTCACCAGTTTACGCTGCATGGGGCGATAAGTTACTCTAAACTCTCCGTCAATAATTTCGTAAAGTATCCAAGAGCCAGTTTCAACAGCCAATCGGCCCAGTTCTATGGTTTTTGATGGATCATATCCCCAACCGGTTGTACAGGGTTGGTTGAGGTGGATGTAAGCAGGGCCATCTGTCTCTTTGGCCTTCTGAACTTTCTTCATAAAGTCTTCTGGATATGATATGGATGCGGTTGCTACATAGGGCACTCCGTGTGCTGCCATGATCATAGGAACGTTCTTTTTGGGCATATCTTCTCCAAAACTCTCCTTACCATGGGGACTAGTTGTTGTAGATGCTCCATAGGGGGTGGCTCCACTTCTCTGCACACCGGTGTTCATGTAAGCTTCGTTATCGTAACAGATGTAGATTATGTTGTGCCCCCTTTCCATGGCTCCGGATAAAGCTTGCATTCCAATATCAGCAGTTCCTCCATCTCCAGCAAATGCAACTACCTGTGTATCTTTACCCTGGGCTTTGAGAGCTCTTTCTACTCCAGATGCTACTGCTGCTGCGTTTTCGAAGGCCACGTGTATCCAGGGGATCTCCCAGGAAGTTTCGGGGTAAGGGCTGGTGATTACCTCCAGACAACCAGTGGAAGACACGGCTATAGTATTTTTGCCCAGAACCTTCAGGGCTAACCTAACCCCCACGGTGGCTCCGCATCCGGAACATCCTCGATGTCCGGGGGCCAGTAATTCTTCTTTACTAATTTCCATTAGACTTCCTCCTTTTTGAGTCCTATCCATTCCACCTCACGGGTGGAGTTTTTAGTTTTGGCAACGATTTCTTTGACGTGCTCGGGAGTTATGTCTCGGCCTCCCAATCCGGCGATAAATCCGTATGCTTCAACTGACATCTTGGCTTTAATTTCGTTGTAAAGCACGCCTCCTATTCCAAAGGAGACGTTCTTATCCAGTACGGCAACTTTAGATGCCTTACTCAGGACTTCTTTGATATTTTCTTGGGGGAAGGGACGGAATACTCTAAGTTTTAGGAGCCCCACCTTTTCTCCTTCTTTTCTAAGAGAATCTATTACATCTTTTATGGTACCGCAAACTGACCCCATAGCCACAATTATAATTTCGGCATCATCACATTGGTAAGTTTCAACAAAGTCGTATTCTCTGCCGAACACTTCCTTGAATTCCTGGTTGGCTTTTTTTATGACTTCTTTGGACTTTTCCATGGCCACATCTATGGCGTAACGGGCTTCCATGTAATAGTTAGGGTCGGTGAAGGTACCTAGGGACATGGGTCTTTCTGGGTCCAGGAATGCATGTTGTGGGTTATAATCTGGTAAGAACTGTTCCACTTCCTCCTCACTGGGCACATCCACCGGTTCCACGGTGT
>JAUYBK010000071.1 GCA_030693105.1 Methanobacteriaceae archaeon
GTATTCCACGAACTTATAACCAACAGTCTGGATGCCACTGAAGAAGCAGGGATACTACCTGAAATAAAAATAGACTTAAAACGTTTGGAAAAAGACCATTACATCCTCAAGCACAAAGATAACGGACCTGGAATTCCAGAACCATACATCACCCGAGTATTCAGTACCATGTTCGCCGGTTCTAAGTTCCGTAACATTCAGTCCCGGGGCCAGCAGGGCCTGGGATGTAGTGGATGTGTTCTTTTATCCCAGATGACTACTGGAAAACCAGCCAGAGTGGTCTCAGGATGGTATGAAGGTGAAAAACTTAAAGGCGTAGAGATGACCTTTAAGATGGATGTGAAAACTAACCAGGGTTTAATACTATCTCGAAAGGAAGTGGAAGTAGATTCCACTGGTGTGAGTATCGAACTGCACTTTAAAGACGTTTCTTATTCTCTAAGTGAACAAGGGGCCTACGAGTACATTCGTAGAACCATGATCGCCAATCCTCATTCTAAAATAACCTTCCGGGACCCCACTGGACATAAGTACATCTTTGAAAGGGCCGACCATGGCATACCTCCGCTTCCTAAGGAAGTTTTACCTCACCCAAAAGGTGTGACTGCTGATGACTTGATATTTATGGCCAAGCACACCGACAAACGTCGTTTCCGCAGTTTGCTTACCAGTAACCTGTCCCGTATGTCCACCAAGCGGGTTAATGAAATCGAAGAAATCACAGGTATAGATTTGAATAAACGACCTAAGGATATGAAGTGGGAAGAAGCCGAGGCTATTGTAGAGACCTTTTCCAAAATGGATTTCATGGCCCCTCCCACCTCCGGCTTGATCCCCATAGGTAAAGAGCAGATCGAGAAAGGGATGAGAGAAATCTTGAATCCCGAATTCGTTACTTCTATTACCCGAAAACCCAAAACATTCCGGGGAGGTATTTCGTTTGTCGTCGAAGCTGGTATTGCCTACGGAGGAGATTCAGGGCGAATGGTAGGAGACCAAAGAAAAGCAGAAATTATGCGTTTTGCTAATCGGGTGCCTCTGTCCTTTGACCAGGGGAGCTGTGCCATTACGGATGCATTAAAAAGTGTGGATTGGAAGCGATATGGTATTCGCGACCTTGATAACGCCCCCATAACTGTTTTCGTTAACATGGTATCCACGAACGTACCTTACTTATCCACCGGAAAACAGAGCGTGGCTCCGGAACCAGAAATACTCCACGAAGTGCGTCAAGCCACCATGAAAGTGGCCAGAAAGATGCAAAAATATATTCGGGCCAAGAAAGCAGCCCAAGAAGAGGCATTACGTTCTAAAGTCTTTGAAACCTACGTTCCGGTGGTTATCAGGCAAGCCGCAGTGCTGGCCGAGAAAGACGTTCCAGAATATGACATAGTCATGGCCAAAGTTACCCGCAAAGCAAAAATGACGGCCAGCGAGGTTGAAGATGAATAAAAAAGAAGCCAAGGCCAATAGAAAAAATATTGCCGTTAACAAGCTCAAAAGTCTGGGAGACATGATTTTGGAGGACGTTGAGAAAAACCAGGTCCCCTCCATACGAGTACCATCCAGAGGTACTTCTAATATCGTATACGACGACGAGAAACGGTATTACGTCCTGGGAGATCGTTACGGAAGACGTTCTTTAGGTAATGTTAAACAGATCAAGAAGTTAGCCCAGATGGTGTACATTGCCAATTTCTGTAAAGGCCTAATGGAAACTGGGAAGACCGCTACCCTCAGGGAGATGTACTACGTATCTGAAGGTTGGGACATAGACTTTGGGGATCAGCAGGAGTCTAACATTGTAGGTGAAGACCTGGAAGTGACTCTGGGGATGACCAGAGAAGATCTGGGCCTCATGCCCGAAGAAGACGGTGCTTCAGTTTACGGTAAACTCAAGGTCATGGAAGGTGACGTGGAAATTGACGCCATGCGCTCCGGTAAATCAGGATACACCATTCCTCCATCGATAGATGAAGTTGATTTCGTTGAACATGACGTTAAACGAGTTATAGCAGTGGAAACCATGGGTATGTTCCACCGACTAGTCCAGGAGAACGCTTACAAAAAGTTCGACACCCTTATTGTGGGACTTAAAGGACAGGCCGCCAGAGCAACTCGTCGTTTCTTAAAAAGGGTTAATGAAGAGCTGCACTTGCCAGTGTACATTTGTAACGACGGAGACCCCTGGGGATTCCACATCGCCATGGTTATAATCTCCGGAAGTGCTAAGTTAGCTCACGTAAACCACGAACTGGCCACTCCTGATGCGCGATTTTTAGGAGTGACTGCGTCGGACATCATAAACTACGACCTTCCCACTGACCCTTTAAAGGATATCGACGTTTTAAGGTTGAAGGAACTTCTTAAAGATCCACGTTACAAGGACGAACAATGGAAAATGGAGATCAAAAAGATGATGAAAATAGGGAAGAAAGCAGAACAGCAGTCTTTCTCTAAGTACGGTTTAGAATACGTAGTAGACACTTATTTACCTCAGAAATTAGAGCAGATGGAATAAATGAATTCCATCCGCTCATAATAAGCCCCATCGCTATTTGGAGCTATCTTATTCTTTTTTTAACCAATTTCAATCCAAATTTAAAAGCATTTAAACCTTATTTTACCGGTAATTTAATCAAAAAATATATAATAAGATGTAGACATAAAGATTCATGCAGAGTTTTATGCTGAAATAGACTTATCTGGGAGATTATTATTATTTTAATGGCCCAAAAAAATTTTCGACTGCTTCCAGAGGTCCCGGCAAAATTAAGGTGGACGTGTAATCATGAAATCAGTCGGTGTAAACGGATACGGAACCATAGGGAAAAGAGTAGCAGACGCAGTTTCCTGTCAGGACGACATGAAGATCGTAGGAGTCACCAAGCGAACTCCAGACTTTGAGGCTCAAATGGCCGTTCAAAATGGCTACCCACTTTATATCAGTGCCCCAGAAAGAGAAGGACTTTTTGAAGAAGCTGGAATAAGTGTGAAGGGAACCATCAACGACCTTCATGATATGGTAGACATCATGGTGGACTGTACCCCTGAAGGTATAGGTGCCCAGAACATGGAAGTCTACAAAGAAAAAGGGATCAAGGGTATATTCCAGGGTGGTGAAAAACAAGAAGCCATTGGCCATTCTTTCAACTCCTTCACCAATTTCAAAGACGCTTGGGGTGCCGATTACGTTAGAGTGGTTTCCTGCAACACCACGGGTTTATGCCGGACTTTAAAACCCATCGATGACCTTTGTGGTATTAAAAAAGTGAGAGCGGTTATGGTGAGGAGAGGAGCTGACCCTGGACAAGTCAAAAAGGGACCAATCAACGCCATAGTACCTAACCCACCTACCGTGCCCAGTCACCACGGGCCCGACGTGCAGACGGTCATGTACGACCTTAATATTATCACCATGGCTTTACTGGTACCCACCACCCTCATGCACCAGCACAACTTGATGGTGGAGTTGGAATCGGTACCCAGCATAGATGAAGTCATAGACACCCTAGAGGCCACTCCCCGGGTCATGCTATTCGAAGCAAATAGAGGAGCAGGATCCACCGCAGAAATCATGGAATACGCCCGGGAAATGGGTAGACCACGCAGTGACCTGTTCGAGATAGCTGTGTGGAAGGAGTCCATAAACGTCGACGAAGGGGAACTGTTCTACATGCAGGCCATTCATCAGGAGTCAGACGTGGTGCCAGAGAACGTGGACTGCATCCGGGCCATGCTGGAGATGGAAGAGGACCCAGATAAGTCCATCACCAAAACTAACAAAGCTATGGGGATTGTAGGATAATTAAAATCCCTATAAATTCTTTTTTTATTTCTTTAATTTTTTAGGTGTGCATCATGGAATGTCAGGATTACTCACTTACCAGAACCGTGGAAAGAGATAGTTTAAACTTAAACCCCCTCCAAAGAGGAGGTTTTCTACCTGTTGAGGCCAGGAAAGCCCTATTTGAATTTTCAGACGGTTACAGTGTCTGTGACTACTGCGCTGGCCGGTTGGACGAGATCAAAAAACCCTCAGTTACGAATTTTCTAGACGATTTAGCACAGTTTTTAAAGGTGGATACTGTTCGAACTGTGCACGGCGCTAGGGAAGGTAAATTCGCCGTGATGCATGCTATGTGTAAGCCGGGAGATACTATAGTGGTGGATGGAAACGCCCATTACACCACCCACCTGGCTGCCGAGCGCAACGGACTGAACATGGCGGAAGTACCCACCAGCGGCCATCCCCATTACCGGGTCAACCCGGAAGGGTATCGGGAAGTCGTAGACCAACTTCAGGACAATGGCGAAGAGCCCAGTCTACTGGTCCTAACCCATGTAGATGGTAACTACGGCAACCTGTCTGATTCAAGTATCGTGGGCAAGATTGCTGCGGAGAAGGGTATTCCTCTACTTTTAAACTGCGCTTATTCCATGGGACGCTTACCTATTGACGCTAAAAAGTTAAAAGCAGACTTTTTGGTGGGAAGTGGTCATAAAAGCATGGCTGCCTCCGGACCTATTGGAGTCCTGGGAGTGAAGGAAGAGTGGGCCGAACAGGTCCTGAAACGGTCCCCCCGACACGAAGTTAAGGAACTGGAAATGTTGGGATGTACCAGCCGGGGCGCCCCCCTTGCTACTTTAATGGCTTCTCTTCCCCACGTAATAGAACGTACCAAAAAATGGGACGACGAAGTGCAGAAAACCCGCAAATTCGTGACTGAAATGGAAAAAATCGGTGAAATAAAACAGATTGGAGTCCGTCCTAAAGAACACGACTTGGTCCGCTTTGAAACTCCCCTGTTCCACCAGATAGCCGAAACTCATCCTAGACGTGGTTTTTTCCTCTACGAAGAACTGAAAAAACGTAACATAGTTGGTATCAAACGGGGACAGACCCAGTGGTTCAAGTGCAGTATTTACGGCTTCACTCCCCAGCAGGCGGATTACATTATCCTCAGCTTCCAGGAAATTGGCCAGAAGTATGGAGATTAGATTTGAAAATGGCCATGAGGACTAAGAATGCCAGTCGAATCTATAAAGATCATAAAACCGGGCAGTTTAATTTTAGACACATTTGAAACCCCTAAATCGGGCCTTTTAGCCCTAAAATACTTTCAGGAGTGGGTGGTGGCTCCACAGTGACCTACATTAAAACGGACTGTAACATCCTGGTTGACACCGGCTTTGACTACGAAATTGATAATAGCCCCGAGAATTTAAAGCGCAACCGCCAAGACCTGACACACGCACTGGCCCGGTTCAATCTGAAAGTAGAAAATATTGACCTGGTCTTCATAAACCACGGTCACCAGGACCATTACGGAAATCTGGAGCTTTTTTTAGATGCAGAAGTTTTAAGCAGCACTCCACTTGTACGAAACGGGCCCATAATTTCCAAGGGAGTTAAAGACGGATCTTCCATAGCGGAGGGGGTCCGGGTGGTTTATACCCCTGGCCACACCTTTGAACACACCTCTTTACTACTAGAAACTAATAAAATGAGGTACAGTCTAGCCACGGAAGGTATTGGAAGAATTATGGGAGTAAGGGAACTTAAAGTGGCCATTGCCGGAGATGCCGTGGCATCCTCAGCCCATTACGCTGCAGGGAAAAGTTGGAACTACAACGAAGACTTCATATCTGATCAAATGGCTGCAGATAGTTTAAAAAAAATTGAAACTGCAGATTACATAATACCCGGTCATGGGAACATATTCTACAACTTTTTAAAACCAG
>JAUYBK010000073.1 GCA_030693105.1 Methanobacteriaceae archaeon
AACTTGAAATAATGAGGTGACAAAAATGGTGGAACTTAGTTTCGGAACAGCATTATTAGCAATCGGAGCAGGCTTATCTATAGGTCTTGCAGGTGCAATGTCAGGTATCGGGCAGGGTCGTGTAGCCGCAGTAAGTGTTGGAGCGGTGGCTGAAGATCCGTCAATGTTTTCAAGAGGTATCGTTTTTACAGCTCTGCCAGAAACACAGGCTATCTACGGTTTCTTAATTGCTCTACTGCTTATCGTATTCTCAGGGATGATGGCAGGACAGGCAGTGAGTACTAATTTCGGTATTTTAGCCATAGGTGCCGGTTTAGCAATAGGTGTTGCCGCTGCAGGATCAGCTCTTGGACAATCTAACGCAGCAGTAGCAAGTGTAGGTGCAGTAGTTGAAGAACCAACCATGTTTGCAAGAGGGATTGTATTCTCAGCTCTACCAGAGACACAGGCTATCTATGGATTCTTGGTTGCCCTACTGCTTATAGTATTCTCTGGAGTAATGGGAGCGTAAAGTTATTGGGGGCTGAAAATATTTATCTAAATTTTTTTCAAATAATCCTCCATTCAAGAAAAGAAAGAAAATTGTAGTTAAAAAAGTTGCAAAACACTTCTAACATCCATTAACTTTACAACCCCGGAGTAATAGCAGAATAATTTTGCGATTGTTCCAATTGAACCATAGGTCGCAGTTTATACCGCTTCCTGGAACGATTAAATAAAAAATAAAGGGGATAAGAGAAAAATGAGCTCAGGGGCAGAGAAAATAGTTGAGAACATTCTATCGCATTCTTATACTAAAGCGGATGACATAATAAAAGACGCTGAAGAGAAGGCAAATGAGATTATCAATGAAGCAAAGATAGAGGCACAAAAAACAGAGAATGAAATTTTAGAGGCTGCTAAAAAAGAATCAGATATAAAATTTCAACAGATCATATCAGGGGCAAAACTTAATGCAAAGAGAAATATTCTTAGAGCTAGAGAAGAAATAATGGAAGATACTTTTCAAAAAGCTGAAAAAGAACTTAAAAAGATAGCATCTGCAGAATCAGAAGAATATTTAGATTCTTTGTTAAGGCTCATAAAAGAAGCTTCCTTAGAAATTGGTGGGGGTTCTTTAGAGATCTTAATGAAGGATGATGATATTCCTAAAATTGAAAAATCCTTAAAAACTATTGAAACTGAAGTCTCTGAAGAAACTGGCACTAAAACTACCTTAAAAATTGGAGAAACAATAAATACCATCGGTGGAGCCATTGTAAAAACAACAGATGGCAATGTCGAGGTAAACAATACAATTGAAGCTCGAATGGAGCGTTTCAGAGGGGTTCTGAGATTAGAGGTAGCAAAGGTTTTATTTAAATAAAGGAGATATAAGATGGCTGACGCTTTTTCCCCCGATTTACTCACAATAATATTGCTTGGCGCAGGAGCTGCAGCTTTAATTATTGTTCTGGTAGCAGTAAGACAATTCTCTCAATTCGCTCCTTTTGCATATCCAAATGCTAGGGTAATGGCAAGAAAAGGTAAATTGTTGGATCGAAAACAGATCATGGACATAATCGATGCAAAAAAAATGGAAGAAACCTACAATCTGGTAGAAGAGATACCAGAATACAAGAAATATTTGGATAAATTCCCTTTTGAGAAAGCACTGGATATGCAACTTGCAGAAACCCATGAATTAATTGCAAAGATATCTCCAGATAAGTTTAAAGAATTTTTTGAGATTTTATTAAGTAGGTGGGATATTAAAAATATAAAGAACATTATAGTTGCTAAAGAGATGGGAGTTGGTGTTGAGGAGATAAAGGATGCTATAATCCCATTTGGAAGACTAAAAAAAGATGTTTTAGATAGACTAATAGATTCTGAAAATATTGAAGAAATTTCAGAAGTTCTGAAAGGCACTGAGTATTATGAACTCATTGAAAATACTATACCACTATACCAGGAAAAGAAGATAATTTTAACTCTGGAAGCATCTTTTGACAAGTATTATTATGATAGATGGTTAGAAACAGTTTCAAATATATCTAATGAAGATGTAGAGGTTTTAAATTCTCTGGTTAGTACACAAATAGATATAATCAATCTTAAAATAATCTTACGTTCTAGGGTCGATGGTTTGGAGTTTAAGGATATAGAGGATTACATTATAGCTGGGGGTCGTCAATTAAGCCCATGGAAACTTAAAGATCTTTTGGGTGCTGAAAAAATAGGTGATATTGTAAGCATGCTGGAAGGAACAGATTATGTTGATGTACTTAGAGATAATATTCCTGAATATGAGAAAACCGGTTCTATATCAACTTTAGAATTCGCATTAGAAAGATATTCCATGGAACTTGGTGGTATGTTGTATAAAAGGAGACCTTCAACTATAGGACCTATTGTTGACTTTCTAAATAAAAAAGAAACTGAAATAAACAATTTAAAAGTGATATTACGTGCTAAACAAGAAGGTTTACCTCCTAAAATGATAAGAAAAATGTTAACTGGAGGATTGAAATGAATTCAGCTGATTTAACAATGTCTAAATCGCCAATAGCCATAGTCGCTGATTCAGATACAGTTACAGGCTTTAGACTTGGAGGCATAACAAAAGGATATCCTGTCAAAGATGCAAAAGAAGCAGAGAATACCTTTAAAGAACTCTTAAAACAGGATTTTTCTATTATAATAACCACTGAAAAAATTGGAGACGAGGTAAGGGAAACAATTGATAAGTTCGCAAGTGCAAGTGCATTACCCATGATAATTGAGATACCTGATAAATCAGGTCCTTCTGAAAGGGCCACTGATCCTATGAGGGAACTTATAAAAAGAGTAATTGGGGTTGAGATGGTAAAATGATCACAGGAAGGATAATTAAAATAGCAGGTCCGGTTATTGTTGGAGACGGCATGAAGGGAACCCGAATGTATGAAATGGTTAGAGTCGGTGAAGACAAACTAATCGGAGAGATAATTGAACTTGAAGGCGACACTGCAACCATTCAGGTATACGAAGAAACTGCCGGTATTAAACCAGGTGAAATTATCGAGAGTACAGGAGGACCTCTCTCTGTAGAACTCGGACCTGGGATAATTGGAGCAATATTTGATGGAATTCAAAGGCCGCTTGATATTATTAAGGCACTTACTGGTGATTATATTGAAAGAGGTGTTGCTGTTCCAGCACTACCAAAAGATAAAAAATGGAAATTTATACCAAAAGTAAGTGCTGGCACGGAGGTTACCGGTGGAGACATCATTGGTGAAGTTCAAGAAACTTCTTCAATCGTTCACAAAATAATGATTCCTCCCAAAGTAAATGGTACTTTAAAAAGTGTTGCTATTGAAGGAGAGTACACAGTAGAAGAAGATGTGGCAGAAATTGAGACATCTGATGGTGCTGTTAAAGTTCAACTTAAACAAAAATGGCCGGTAAGGGTCGGAAGACCGTATAAAAAGAAACTTGACCCAGATATACCTTTAATAACAGGCCAACGTGCTCAAGATACTTTTTTCCCTGTTGCTAAAGGAGGAACCGCTGCCATACCTGGACCTTTCGGTTCAGGTAAGACTGTGACCCAACAGCAACTGGCTAAATGGGCCGACGCAGATATCATCGTCTATGTAGGATGTGGTGAACGTGGAAACGAGATGACTGAGGTTCTAAAAGAATTCCCAGAACTCGAAGACCCGAAAACAGGTAACCCTCTTATGGACCGTACCGTTCTGATTGCTAACACTTCCAACATGCCAGTGGCAGCCCGGGAAGCATGCGTGTACACTGGTATTACCATTGCCGAATATTTCCGTGATATGGGCTACGACGTGGCTCTCATGGCTGACTCCACCTCCCGGTGGGCCGAAGCTATGCGGGAGATATCCGGACGTCTCGAAGAGATGCCCGGTGAAGAAGGATACCCCGCTTATCTGGCCTCCCGACTCGCCCAGTTCTACGAACGAGCCGGAAGGGTCACCACAGTTGGTACTGAAGATAAGACCTCCTCGGTTAGTGTGGTAGGGGCAGTTTCACCACCTGGTGGTGACCTGTCTGAGCCAGTTACCCAAAACACTCTAAGGATTTGTAAGGTGTTCTGGGCCCTGGACGCATCTCT
>JAUYBK010000078.1 GCA_030693105.1 Methanobacteriaceae archaeon
AAACAAGGTTTAATTTTACCTTCGGGGGTTATACGGAGTCGAGTACAGTTTTGGCAAAACTGAGTGTTATCCATAGGACGCACCACCTCAATTTCACCACCTTCCAGGAAGTATTTCTTACGATCCTGCATGAAGCGCCTTTTTTTCACTTTATCTGACAATTCTTCCAGTTCCATTTCTAAACTGTTCATTTCAAAGTGATAATCGTCAAAAAAGTCAGCATCAGGACAGTTTTCAGTTTTGAGAAGTTCAATAAGTTGTAAGACCACTCCCTGGTCTCGGCAAAAGTGGAACATATCCCATATTTCGTGGTCATTAACACCTTTCATAACTACCATGTTCACCTTTACAGGATAAAGTCCAGCTTCTACGGCAGCTTTAATACCATTTTTAGCCATTTCTAGGTAATCCCTTTTGGTTATGAAGTGATAAGTCTGGGGGTTGAGGGTGTCAAAACTCACGTTAACGCGGCTAAGCCCAGCTTTTACCAATTCTTCGGCATATTTATCGAGTAAAGTTCCATTGGTAGTTAAAGAAACGTCTTTAAACCCAAGAGACGATATTTTATCCACTATCTCAACCACGTCCTCCCGGATAAGTGGTTCCCCCCCGGAAAGTCTGATCTTATCCACTCCAATTCGACGAGCAACCGTAGCTATTTTGAATATTTCATCTGCTGTCATCTCGTACTCTTGTGGGATGATACCGTCGTGGTGGCAATAGAAACATCGGACGTTGCAGCGATTGGTTATAGATATCCGAAGGGATATTATGGGTCGCTGGTAGTTATCGGTTACTTTCATATTGTATTGTTAGCTCGATTTTTTCAGTTTCAATTTCCTTATCTTTTATTTTAAGGGCACTTACCATTCCCAGGAAAGTGTTTTTAACAAATTTTTGGACGAAAGGGTTTAATGGGACTACTTCCCCGTTTATAACGAGTACAGCGTCGGAAATTTTCTTCATGACACAGACATCTTCTTTAATTTCTCCCCTCACTACGGCCTGGGCCATCTCAAGACATCCGGAGTATCCACAATCCTTACAATCCATGTTACTCAGCTTTCCAAAGCTCCTCTCTTCCACCAAGTCCGCCAAATCAGCCACGTCCGAACTGTCCAGTTCTCGCACGTCCACTTGAACCAGAGTTAAGGCCCCTTCCAGGGGCGAAGTGGCTATTTTAGCGTAATCAGCCGTTTTATATCCTTCTAAAATCAAGAAGTCCAGGGTTTTAAGACACTCGACACTGGTGATAATCTTTTCCAGGTCGGTACTCTCGTTGGTGATGAAGAAGGTTTCTTCGCCACCTGCTCCCACTACTAACTGGGCTCCTGCTTCGCGGTGCTTCCAAGTGTCTTTCTCTTCCAAGTCCAGTTTAACGTGGGTGTGTTTAACAGTACCTACTCTAAAACCTCTTCTAACCAGCTCACTCACCAAAATGGTTACCAGAGCGGTCTTACCCGTATTCTTAGTACCAGCTACTGACACGATCTTCATTCTTAACACCTACTTTCCTTACCTCTTAAAATCTTGCTTAAAAACTATATAGGTAAAGGGGGTTATTCATCATATCTGTATAAAAAAATTCTTAAGATCAACATGAAAGAAAACATGGTTACCATAAAAATCGATGGTACACCCGTTAAAGCTAAAAAAGGGGCTACCGTACTTGAAACTGCTATTAAAAACGACATTTACATTCCTAATCTTTGTCACAGCTCTCAGTTAGATCCATGGGGGGCTTGCAGACTTTGCATGGTGGAAAACCAGGAAGGTCGGCTGATAACTTCCTGTGAAGCCAGAGTAGAAGATGGAATGGAAATTGTAACAGAATCTGATGAAATAAACCGGGTCAGAATCTTGGTAGCTCAGTTGTTAATTGCCAACCACGAAATGGACTGCCTTACCTGCGCCCAGGATGACCATTGCCAGCTTCAAGAAGTCACTTCTTATCTGGGAATACAAAAAGAACATTTGAATAATTTGAGGCGCAAGGTTGTTGAAATTCCTGTTGATGATTCTAATCCCTTTTTCGTAAGAGACCTCAAAAAATGCGTCCTTTGTGGAATATGCGTCCGGGTATGTAACGAAGTTTTAGGTGTTAATGCGGTGGGCTTTGGCTTCAGGGGCTACGAGACCAAAATCACCACCTTCCAGGACAAGCCCCTTCTTGAATCTAACTGTGTATCATGTGGAGAATGCGTAGTAGCATGTCCTGTGGGAGCATTAGTGCCTAAAGAAAACCTTAAACCTTCAAGGGAAGTTAAAACCACTTGCACCTACTGCGGGGTGGGATGCGGATTATACTTGGGGGTAAGAGGCCAGGAAATCATCAGTGCCAGAGGAGACCCAGAACACCCCTTAAGCCAGGGTAACTTATGTGTAAAAGGGAGACATGGTTTTAACTTTGTTAACGATCCTGACAGGTTAACCAAACCCCTAATAAAAAAGAATGGTGTTTTTTTAGAGGTTGAATGGGATGAAGCCTTAGAATTTGCCACACGGAAACTATCAAAGTATAAAGGAGATACTTTTGCAGCAATATCATCAGCAAGATGCACTAACGAGGATAACTATCTCCTGCAAAAATTCACTAGACTAGTCATGGGTACCAATAATGTTGATAACTCGGCACGTTCATGCCACGCACCATCAGTAGCCGCACTGGCAAAAAGCCTTGGAAGCGGAGCTATGAGTAATTCTATTGATGAAATCCCAAATGCAGAATGTCTTTTCTTAATTGGAACCAATCCCACTGATAGTTACCCGGTTTTAAGTATGAGAATAATGGATGCCGTTAAAAACGGAGCTAAAATTATCGTAGCCGATCCGAGAAATATAGACATAGCTCGCTATGCAAATATAACCATCAGGCACAACCCCGGAACCGATGTTGTTCTTATAATGGGTATGATAAGGGTAATAGTTGATGAAAATCTCATGGACATTGAATTCATCCAGGAAAGATGTGAAAATTATGATGAATTACTGAAATCACTAGAAAAATTCGACCTGGAAACTGTGGAAGAAATAACCGGAGTCGGTCCGGAAAATATCACAGAAGCAGCAAGATTATACGCCACCACAGAACCAGCAGCCATATTTTATTCTCTGGGAATAACGGAACACTCACACGGAACTGATAATGTTTTTGCGTTATCTAACCTGGCTTTAATAACTGGAAACTTTGGTAAACCATATGCGGGGGTTAATCCTATTCGGGGACAGAATAACGTCCAGGGTTCATGTGATATGGGATGTTTACCAGATATATATCCGGGTTATCAGAAAGTCACGGACCCAGAAGCCCAGAAGAAATTCGAAAAAGCCTGGAATTCTGAACTCAGCCCCAACGGGGGTTTGAAAATGCCAGAGATGATGGAAGCCGCAAGGAAAGGTGAAGTTAAAGCCATGTACATTATGGGTGAAAACCCTGCATTATCAGAACCGGACTGCTCCAACATTGTTCGGGCTCTGGAATCAACTGAATTTTTAATTGTTCAAGATCTTTTCATGACTGAAACTGCTATTAAGGCAGACATGGTCTTACCTGGAGCTTCTTTTGCTGAGAAAGAGGGCACATTTGCCAATGCAGACCGAAGGGTGCAGAGAGTTCGGCAGGCGGTTAAACCTGTGGGTGAATCCAAACCGGACTGGCAAATCATCGCGAAAATAGCTCAGAAAATGGGGGATGATGGCTTTGATTATGGGAGTTCTGAGGATGTAGCTGCTGAAATAGCAAGTTTGGCTCCAATATATGGTGGAATGCTTTATTCATGTCTGGAAGAGGACAGTAAACAATGGCCATGTTACCATGAAGAGCATGAAGGTACCCCTATTCTCCACCGAGATCAGTTTTCCACAGAAAATGGAAAAGCAAAGTTCATTCCATTAAGTTACCGACCCCCGGCGGAGTTACCAGATGAAGAATATCCATTGGTGCTTACTACTGGACGCCGGATTTTCCATTATCACACCAGTACCATGACTGGTGCAACCAAGGGTCTTAAAGAACTCTATGATCGTGACCCTGTGGAGATAAGCCCTGAAGATGCGCAAAAAATTGGTCTGAATGAGGGTGATTGGGTATGGGTTATTTCCCGAAGGGGAAAAATCAAATCCCTCGTGGAAATCACTGAACGATCACCATTGGGTCTTGTTTTCATGGCATTCCACTCAGAAGATACTAAGACCAACATAATAACCAGCCCTGCTTGTGATCCAGTTACAAAAACTCCTGAATTCAAATATTGTGTAGTTAGAATTGAGAAGTGCACTGAATGAGTTAATAAAGGAATAAACGGGAAATAATCATCTTTTTAAGCTATTTTAAAAAGTCATAATTCTCATGAATAATTTTTAACAATTAACAACCATAATACGGTTCGCGGTTGGTTATTGCCTCTAAAAATAGTTTTTCAAGTTTTTCATCTGATTCACCACTTCGAATAGGTTTCATCAGATCCACCAGATTGTCATTTCTAAGTAAACAGGGTTTGAGTTTCCCTTCAGGGGTTATTCTGAGACGGGTGCAGTTTTTACAGAATTCAGTGTTGTCCATTGGTCGGACTACTTCAATTTCCCCGTCTTCTATGAAGTACTTCTTCCGGTCCTGCATGAAGGCACGGGTCTTAACATCAGTAGCTTTTTCTTTAAGCTCTTTTTCTATAATATTCATGTCGTAGTGGTAATCTTCGAAGAAATCAGAATCAGGACAGCTTTCTGTTTTCAAAAGCTCAATAATCTGTAAAATAGCTCCATTCTCTTTACAGAACTGGAACATATCCCATATTTCACGGTGGTTCAATCCTTTCATAACCACCATGTTAACTTTCACCGGGTACAGCCCCACATCTGCTGCCTTCTTTATACCTTTTTTCACCTGTTCAATGTAATTACTTTTAGTTATAAAGCGATAAGTCTGGGGATTCAGAGTATCGAAACTAACATTAACCCTGTTCAAACCAGCATTTTTAAGTGGAAGTGCATATTCTTCAAGTAATGTTCCATTAGTGGTGATGGAAACATCCTGGAATCCTAATGAAGATATTCTATTAACAATATCGACAATATCTTCTCTTATGAGTGGTTCTCCTCCAGAGAGTCGGATCTTTTTTATTTCAATGTTCTTGGCGATTTGAGAAATTCTTTCGATTTCCGGAGGGGTCATCTCGTATTCCTGTGGAAGTATACCATCATGATGGCAGTAAAAGCAGTTTATGTTGCATCTGTTGGTTATGGATATTCGCAGGGAGATAATTGGCCTCTGGAAGTTATCAGTCTTCAAATCAGTCATATGAGTTCATCCAATAAGTGTAATTTTAAATTTAATTTATCAACAAATCTAGTGAAACGGCATTAAGTTAATTGGAATTTTAGAATTTCAGTCTTTAATATTTCTAATCCATAATTCTATTTTTCCGCTGAATTCTTTATTATCGCTTACGTCATCAGTTTTAAGAGTACTAATCATTCCCATAACACTTTTTTTAATGAAATCCTGCACAAAAGGATTAAGTGGAATTTTCACGTCACCAATGTAAAGCTCCACTTCCCTTAATTTTCTCATTTTGCAGGACTCTTCTGATGCATCGCCTTTGACAATGGCTTTAGCCATTTCCAAACAGTCTTCAAAACTGCATTCACCACAATTTGCTCCGGGAACAATATCATATGTTCGTTTTTCAACCAGATCAACAAGTGAAACAATATCTTCCGGTTTAGATTGGAAAACATCAATGTTGGTGATGGTAAAATCATCTTCTGTCTCAGAAGTAGTTGAAATTTTAGGGTAATTCTCGAATTTGAAACCTTCAATCACCACATAATCCAGTTCTTGAGTGTTCCCAATTATTTTAAGGATTTTTTCCAAGGGGAGTTGTTCATTTACAATAAAGAAGGTGCTCTTTCCAGAACCAACTACCATCTTTGCTCCTGCTTCCCGGTGTTTCCAAGTGTCTTTACCTTCCAAGTCAAAGTCATGGTGAGTGTGCTTAATAGTTCCTACTTTGAAACCTCGGTTAACCAGTTCCTTCACTATCCTGGTTACTAGGGTTGTTTTACCAGTGTTTTTTGTTCCCACAACTGCTAATATCTTCATGATTGCACCCTTTAGCTAAAAATGATGATTAATAAAATTTTAGATAGTGATTTAAATTCAATTTAAATATAAACTTTATTATTTAATACGGATCCTTGCGATGATCTTTAGTTTCTATGGCTACTTAAGTAATGGGACTATATAAGTATTCGAAATATTCATTTGAATTAAAAAATTTGAGTGAGTTAAAAAAAAAAATTTATTTATCAATCTCTTTTTCAAATCTTTACCATGGCAATAGCTGCTGCTTTAAATCCTACAAAGACTTCTTTGCCAAGGTTTAAATTTAGCTGTTCCCTTGCATATTCGGTAACATCAACAAAAAGACTGATCTCA
>JAUYBK010000079.1 GCA_030693105.1 Methanobacteriaceae archaeon
ATATTAATATAATGTAGTGAAAAAATTACTATGAATCGAATAAAAAGAAAATAAAAATTCAATATTTCGATCTTTAACCATCATTAATATGAAAAGAGGGATTTCGATGAGTGAATGGATAGAAGTGGAAAAAGATACCGAAGAAAAAGAAAAGGACAATATGTGGGAACCGGAAGCTATAGGGGAATCAATACAGGGTATTTATATTGAAAAAGAGGAAGATATGGGACAATATAAAAGTAATCTTTATACCCTGAAAATTAAAGATGAAGGAGAAAAAAAATTTTGGGGATCTACGGTACTGGATGATCTAATGGGGAAAGTTCCATTAGGTCACGAGGTACTCATAATCTATCAAGGCAAGCAGCCTTCAAAAAAGGGAAAAAATCCCTGGAAGGACTACAAGGTTCAGCACAGACCTGTAGAAAAATAGTGGAAGATTAAATCAATAGAATGCCATATTCTTAATTAGACTAAGAAGATTCACCCAGGCCCATAAGATGAGAATAATTATAATAACTGCTAAACTGGCTAGTGAACTGGTAAAGAAGGTCACCGCTACTTCTGAACATGGAATATATGTTCACACCGTGAACACACCCATAGCAGCTTTTTTGACTCCGCAAATTATCATTAACGAAATAGAAAAAATTCCAGACCATGCGATGGAATCTACCGATATGATCATCACTCCCGGGCTCATAAGAAAAGATGTAAGTTCTATAGGTGGTGCAACTGGCATACCTACTTTTAAGGGCTCTACTGACGCAGCAGATCTGGGCGTAGTTCTGGAGATGATTGAAAAAATAGAGTTATCTACAAAAAAACCAGCTGATAAACTCATCGAAGACGAGCTGCGAAAGAGAGCCTTAACATATATTCAGGACTTTGAAGAGGATTCTAAAAATATTGAAAAACTTCTTAAAAAACCAGAAAACATTTTAGTGGGAGGTATTCCTGTAGGAGATGATTTTCCCATGCGGGTTCTGGCAGAAATAGCCAACGCACCACTTTTAAGCCCAGATGAACTTATAAAAAGGGCCCAATACTTTGTGAATTCTGGCGCTGATCTGGTGGATATTGGTATGCTGGCTGGAGAAAACCTTTCCGACCGGATCCCGGATATGGTGGGCCTTTTGAAAGACAAAATTGACGTTCCAATTAGTATTGACACTCTTAACCCTGCAGAAATTGAAGTGGCAGTGGAATCGGGCGTGGACATGGTGCTCAGCCTGGACCATGGTAACTACCAAGAACTTTTGCCAATACTAAAAGAGAAAAAAGTTCCTGCAGTGGTATTACCCACCGATTACAGCCGTAACTGGATACCTGGCACGGGGGAGGAGAGGGTGGAATCTTTGGAGAATTTAATAAAAAAATGTAAGGGTCTGGACGTAATTGCCGACCCGGTTCTGGACCCGGTGAACAGCGAAAGTATTATGGATTCTTTCCTGGCCTGCCGTCAGCTTAAAAGTAAAAATAGAATTCCTCTTTTTTTTGGAGTGGGAAACGTCACCGAACTTCTGGACACAGATTCCACGGGTGTAAACTCTCTATTATCAGGGATAGGTATGGAACTTGGAGCTAGCATACTCTTCACCCCTGAAGAAAGTGGAAAAACCAGGGGTAGCGTCAGAGAACTGGCGATCTCCTCAAAAATGATGTTTTTAGCTAAGAGCAGGTGCTCCGTACCCAAAGATCTTGGAATAAACCTGGTGGTTTTTAAGGATAAAAGACGGGGAGAAGTTTTAGAAGAAGCAGTTAATGTTGATCAAATAAAAGGAATTGCTGATTACAGTTTCAAGCAGGACCCGTTCGGTAGCTTCAAAATCACTGTTTCTAAAGGAACTATTCGAGCCGTGCACTACCAGAAAAATCAACCCCAAATTATCATCACCGGCCAAGAAGCTAAAGAAATTTACGACGAAGTCATAAATAGAAAACTAATATCTCGGCTGGAACACGCCGCGTACCTTGGATCAGAACTTCAAAAAGCAGAAGAAGCATTAATACTTGGGAAAAATTATATTCAGGACTTCCCAATATTTAATAAGTTCATAAATTATTAATTTTAATTAGAGGACTTTTTAATGAAATGCGATAAGTGTGGCCAGACCCCCCTCATCATCCACCGCAAACATTCTGGACAAAAACTCTGCAAGGATTGCTTCGTCCAGACTATTCAGGAAAAGGTTTTAAAAGATATCAGGAAATATAAACTGGTGGAAAAGGGAGATAAAATCCTTTTAGCATTATCAGGCGGTAAAGACAGTGTAATGGTCATGGAAATACTTAAAAACCTCCAGGATAGGCAAATAGCTGAGATCACAGCACTAACTGTCAATGAGGGTATTGGTGGTTACCGGGACGAGGGAGTTAGGATCGCTCGAGAAAATGCCAAGAAAATGGGTATAAATCATCGGGTTGTTTCTTTTGAGGAGTATTTTGGAATAACCCTGGACGAGATGATGAAAAACCCTCAGAGAGGGGCCTGCACCTATTGTGGTGTCTTAAGAAGATGGATCATCAATAAGGTTGCCCGGGAGGAAGGGGCTACTAAAATAGCAACTGGCCATAACCTTGACGATGAGGTTCAGTCCATCCTTATGAACTATTTGGAGGGTAATTTGGATAATTTAACCAGGATTGGGGTCAAATCCGAGTCTAAATATCCTAAATTCACTGTCAAGATCAAGCCTTTGCGTGAAATACCGGAAAAGGAGATAGTACTGTACGTCATGGCCCGAGAACTTCCGGTTCACCTGGCCGGATGCCCCTATGCTGGAGATTCTTTCCGGGCAGAAGTGGGACAATTTTTAAAGGAGATATCTTTAAAACGCCCCACCCTGATGTACTCCACCTTGAGGGGGTTTGATCGCATGAAGCCGGTGTTAAAGAAAGAATTTTCACGAAGTTCACAGATGGCAGCGTGTGGGGAGTGTGGGGAGCCATCGGCGGGAGAGCTTTGCAAGGCCTGCAGCTTCCTTGAAGACCTGAAAAATTCAAGATAATGCATTTTATAAATCCTTAGCATTACTACTATTGGAAGTGATAAAATGAACATTACCTTTATAATGGGAGAAGAAGAGAAAAATTTGAATATCAAAGGTGGAACCATAAAAGACCTTCTCCAGGATATGGAAATACCGCTGGAAACTGTGGTAGTAAAAAAGAACCAGCAGATCGTCATCGAAGAAGAATTTATAGAAGATGGGGATATTATAGAGATAATTAGAGTTATATACGGCGGATAAAGATGCAATCATCCTTCAGTAATACCTATAATTAGGAAGTGAACTAGTGGAAGATTATGAATTTTTTCATGATATAATAATTAAATATTTCCCGGTTCTGGAATTTCCCGCTGACCAGGAAGAGCCTTATTTTTTGGTGGCAGATTACACCCCGGAGAATTTCTCGGCACTGGTAGCAGAACTGGACAAGATAGGTTACTTGCCAATTATCAATAGCCACGGTGAACATTACCAGATAAAATTATCTCAAAAACAGGAAAATAGTAAATCCCGAATACAGATCAACGTGCTGCTTTTTATGGCAACGGTGGGAACCACTCTTTTTGCCGGTTACCTTTTGGGAAACAGTTGGATCGTAGCAATAGGATTTTCAATCGCACTACTGGTCATCATAGGAACCCACGAGACTGCTCACTTTTTCGCAGCCCGTAAACACCGGGTGGAAGCTACATTACCCTACTTCATCCCGGCCCCCACAATGATCGGGACTATGGGTGCGGTTATCAATGTTAAATCTCCCATACCCAATCGAAACGCCCTATTTGACCTGGGACTAAGCGGCCCCTTAGCCGGACTTATAGTAACAGTGCCCGTACTGATAATTGGTCTTTCTATCTCCACGGTTGTATCCCAATCTTCAGCTTCTCTTTTATTCACACCCCCACTATTAATGGATATAATATCATACTTCACCACACCGGCCCTTAATCAGGGCCAGATGCTCTTTTTACACCCGGTGGCGTTTGCTGGATGGGTGGGAACAGTAATTACCATGTTAAACTTGATGCCAGTGGCCTTTCTGGATGGGGGACACATATCAAGATCTCTTTTTAACCAAAAAGTACATTTTCTGGTTTCCATAGCTGCTGTGGTAGTTACCATACTTCTAGGATGGATCCCTATGGCGATTTTAATGGCGCTGATACTCTTTATGTCCAAAAAACATCCGGGAGCCCTGGATAATGTAGCCCCTTTAAGCCGTGGTAGAAAAATAATGGCAGTGGGGGTGCTGTTGATGTTAATTCTCTGTTTGGCACCGGCACCTTTTAGCTCAGTTTAATAAATAGAAAGTGATATTATGAAAGTTCACTACGAATGCGCTCCGTGTTTTTTAAGACAGGCCCAGGAAGCACTGGATTTGGCTACCAATGATGAAAAACTCAAACTGAAAATCATGTCCCAATTAACCGTTATACTTTCTGAGAAATTTCATAC
>JAUYBK010000086.1 GCA_030693105.1 Methanobacteriaceae archaeon
TTATGTTCAACAACATTTCGCGTGCCAAGGTATATATATGAATCCGCTGGTACTGTGACTCGATAATCAGCACCAACCGAAAAAGATCCAGCTTGTTCCCATTCAAAACTGGCTAACAACAACCATCTATATGCATCCGCGTATATAAAACCACTATCTTTTACATTATAGACCCACTTAGCACCTAAAACTTCCTGATCATTAAAGCGTGGATAATTGTACGTGCTGCTCAACGAAATTGAATAAAAATTACCTTCTACCACCCCATAAACAAAACCAACCTGATACAAAAAAAATATCACAAAATATATAGATAATATTTTCAATGTGCTTCTCACAATTCTATTTGTCCAGGGCGCTCTAACAATCGTACTCAACACCATTAAAATTTTTATACCCCCCATCACACCGAACAATGCCAAAACGATGAGTGTTATTTGATAGAGGCGTGTCATATTAAGCGAACTTGCGAAGAATGGAACTGATACACCAGCAAATAATATAACAAGGGTTATCGCGGAAAACGCAGTATATTCTTTTTCAAATTTCATTTTTTTATGTTTTAATAATAATACCAAAACGCCCACTATAATAAAGATTTGATTGAGATAATTTATGATTCTATTAAGTTGACTTAATAAGGTGTTTTTCGTCTCCCCCATTATGAGCTTCAACCCCTGCACCGCCTCCGGATTTAGAAAATCGGTGAAAATGCTACTTGCGATTTGATCACCTATGCGCACTATGGTATTGAATGACGAGGAACTGGAAATATACATATACCATGTCAGTGTGAACACGATGAAGAGCAACACATAAGTTATGGAGATACTTCTATTTGTTATTTTTGTAGGAGTTGGATTACCAACAGTTTTTCCGTTTGTATATACATTAAATTTTAAATAAAAAGCACTCACCAATTTTTGCATATCAGTAGTTTCAAATAATACCAATAGTGCCCATGCAAAAATGAGAACTGCCAAGTAAATGTAGGATAGTCCATAATGGGATACAATTAGTGAAATACCAAACATGATTAATAAAATTGACCTATTCACTTTATTCATATCTTTATCAATTATCAATAGGATCAATAAAACAAGGAATAATTCAGCGATTTGCTGCCTTGCCAGTGCGAGCATCTCGGTGTAGAATGTACCTACTGACACAAAAAAAAAGCAAGCCAGAAATGCAATTTTATCATTAGTCTGCTTTTGAAATACCCTATATAAACCAAGAGGTACTAAAGAAAATAGTAATGGATAGATTATTTTGAGTACCCATATAGGACTCATGCCGAATATATCAGAGAAAATAGGCACAAGCATTACTATGGAAAGCATGGCATTCACAGTTGAAGGAATTGTTAAATCCCAAAAGGAGTTCACTGTTACAAGATTAGAAATATAATACTCGTATTGAATATCCCACCCCCATATATACATCGATATTAACGAGTTATGGAACAAGAGAGAAATCGATATTGCCAGTACAGCCAGAGGGTATAATTTTTTTGGAATGAACTTATCAAATCCGATTAAAATAACTACTGCTGAAATTACAACAATCATAAGCATAAGAAGAGTGTTATTCCGATGAAAATTAACTAAATACGTTCCAAATACCGCTAATAAAGGAATCAGGCATAAAAACAATGCCGGTGGTGAGAATACGTCTTTTACATCGATAAAACCCGGATCAGAGAAGTCTTTATCTCTTATATAACATAGAACACATAATATCAATACGACTGCACTTATTGTGACAATCAAAGGCGTGGTCGAGATCGGCCCAGAAATGCCGAAAAATGGATAAATCATATTTATAAAAAATCCAGTAAACATCAAGGTCGCAAGGCTCAATCCAACCGTGTATAACAGCGTTTCGATATTACCGAGTTTATGCAGTTTGAGAATCCTTAGGATGATAATTCCTGGTATGAATATAAGGTAAATGAAACTGATGAGTTGTCTTATTATTGGAATTTGTATGCCTATAGCATCTAATCCTATCGCGCCCCAAAACGCTAGTTGGATGGCTAACACGACTTTGAGAAACTTCTTAATTCCCCAGTCGTTCATTTGCAGTGGATTATTTATTTTCATTATCACTCTGATTAATCAACAATTCAATTGTTTTAATTAATGTTTTGGTGCAATTCTCAGCGCTATATTTGTTTATTTCATCCCAATCAGGTTTTATCTTAAGGTTACCATTTCCATAATCATTATAAAATTTTTTAATACCATTTTTAATTCCTTCTATATCCTGCGGGGAGACAACGATACCTGTTCTGGTTGCTCTTACAACATCAGCAGAGGATGATCCTTCTTCTGAGGTGATAGCAAGAATTGGTTTTCCGATATGAATGTACTCTATCAATTTTGAAGGTAAAAACATGCTACCCGTTTCACATAGAGTATCAACTAAGAGCAGAACGTCAGAACTATAAAGATGAGAAATGACCTCCTTATGAGGGATGGTATTAATTATACATATAATATCGTTCAGATTGTATTTTGATATTAAATAATCGAAATTGTCGAGTCTACCGATTAGTTTAATCATAATCTTTTCACCAATTTTATCATCTTCCTCCTTTAACAATTTTAATGCCTTTAAAAAAGATTCTGGAGACCTTGTCCCATAAAAACGCCCTGTATATGTAATCGTAAATTTATCGGTTTTACTATAAAAGTCCTGCTCAGAAAATTCTGCTGGGTCATAAGAATTCGGTATCACAATTACCTTATTACTCAAAATCGAAGGATATTTTTCTAAATATGGGGCTGCGGTATACTCTGTTGTAAATATAATGCAATCCGCATTTGAGAATATCTTTAGTTCCATATATTCATTAAACCGTTGATATATTTTTTTAAATAGCGATTTGTTTGAGCTACGTTGATTTAATGTCCAAGGATCAGAAAAACATGCAATCCAGGGCAGACCTGTTAGAGATTTAAGTATCAATCCTACAAAATGACTTATGATGGGGGATGACCTGGAAATAAGAACTTCTATATCTTTTTTTTCAAGAATTCTTTTACCCTTCTTTGCAGCAGGAAATAGCCATCTCCCCTCTTCAAGTTTCAATGCGCTAATAATTAGATATAATGGGCATAC
>JAUYBK010000171.1 GCA_030693105.1 Methanobacteriaceae archaeon
CGAATTCACGAATACTTTATAAAGGAGGTCGCAAACTGTGTGGAATAGCAGGAGTAGTATATAAAGATAAAAAACTTCACCATGTAGGTGACACATTAACCAAAATGCTGGATGCTCTGCAACACCGAGGTCCTGACTCAGCAGGTTTTGCAATATACGGAGGCTTGGGACTTGAGGATAACGAGTACTTGTTAAATATAGAGGTCAAAGAAAGACCTGGTCTTTTAGAACAAGTAAAAGAAACGGTAGATATGATAACCCCCATAAAAAAAGAGGAAATCATCCCCTCCGTGGAAAACTACAAAATATATCGATGCAAAATTGGTTTAAAATCATTTTCAGAGCTTAAACCATTAATAATGGACATCGACAAGATAGACGACGTGATAGTTCTAAACGGTGCCCATTCCTTTGAGATGATAAAGGACGTAGGGCTGGTGAAAGATATAGCCAAAAGGTACGATACCTACTCCAAAAAGGGAACTCACGCCATCGGCCACACCCGGTTCTCCACCGAGAGTATCGTGGACCGCTACCACGCCCACCCATTCCAGAGCTACATCATACCTGACATTACCGTGGTACACAACGGTCAAATCACCAACTACTGGAAGATCAGAGACCCACTAGAACGTAAAGGCCACATATTTGAGACCACCAACGATACCGAGTGTATTGTGCACTACATCGCGGACAAACTAGCGGAAGGATATAAATTGGAAGACGCTCTGGAACAGTCAGTGAAGGATATGGACGGACCATTTTCATATATTGTGGGAACACCCAATGGAGTGGGGATTGCCAAGGACCAGTTAGGCTTAAGACCGGGGGTGATGGCTGAAAACAACGAAGTGTTCGCCATTGCCTCGGAAGAAGTTTCACTAAGAGAAGTCATGGACACCCGGGAAATAGACCTAATATCCCCCGGAGAAGTGCGGGCTTATACCATCTAAAAAAAAAGGTGACCATCATGCAGGAATTCAAAATAGATGCTAATGGAAAAACCCCCCGGGAAATCAACCGTTCTTTGAAAGAACAAGCCAAAAAATACAGGCGTATTGTTATTGAAAATCCTAACGCCATGCATTACCTTGCGGCAGGGCTTACCGATGCAGTGGAAGTTGAAATAGCTGGTTCTGCCGGTTATTTTGCTGGTACCATGATCCACGGAGGAAAAGTACACATCCAGGGAAACGCAGGATGGTTCCCCGGAGATAACATGACCGAAGGAGAGGTCATAATCGAAGGATCCGCCGGAGACGGCGTGGGTCAGGGAATCTACGGCGGCACCGTAGTGGTTAAAAAGGACGTAGGATCCCGTACCGGAGAGATCATGAAAAACGGTACCATCATCGTAGGCGGTAACTCCGGATTCATGAGCGGACTTTACATGATGGGAGGCCGCATCATCATTATGGGCAATATATCCGAAGACGCCGGCGAATCCATAATAAGAGGCGCCATTTATGTGGGTGGAGAAATAAAAAGCCTAGGAAAAAACGCCAAAATAGAAGAACTGGAAGACCAGGAAAGAAAGGAACTTAAAGAATTTTTACCAACCTACGGATTCCAACTGGAGGAATCAGACTACCAGAAGTTCCGAAAAATAGTACCCCTCAGTAAAAGACCCTTCTATGGTAAAGAAACAGAGGAGGGATAAATATGACGCGTAATCAAAATGATAAAGTAGCCCTGGTCGGAACTCCCTGTCAGATCATAGCCGCCGCAAAAATGGACCACTTCCGCGACATCCTGGGAGAGTCCCCCCTAGACTTGAAAATTGGACTGTTCTGCATGGAAAACTTCTCCTACTTTTACCTCAATCAGCTCCTGGAGAAACATGAAATAGAATTAAAAGATGTTTCCGAATGTCGGGTGGAAAAGGGGCACATGTGGTTCTACTTAACCGACGGTCAGGTCCTGAAAATACTATTAAAAGAAGCCAAAACATGCATGAGGAAGAACTGCTCGGTGTGCATGGACTACACTTCCGAGTTATCCGATCTATCAGTGGGGTCAGTGGGATCCCCTGAAGGATGGTCCACCGTGATTGCACGCAGCCAAAAAGGTCTTGAACTTCTAAAGAAAGCTGAACAAGACGAATATGTCCAGATCAAACCCATTAACGATTCAGGTATTCAATTAATTGAAAAGCTTTCAAGTCGAAAAAAAACAGAAAATAAAGCAGAAATTAAAAAAAGAGAATCAGTAGCCCGACCCGTTATTTACCGACGGTTTATAACTGATTCTCAGTTCCGGGACGAAGTGGTAGAATGCCAGTTTGCAGATTTAAAGGCAGACGTGGTGGACGTGGGAACCTGCGTACTCTGTGGAGCATGCGAATACGTGTGCCCAGAGAATATCGTGAAGATCGAAGATCGAAAACCCCGGATCAAAGGCGAGTGTCCTCCCGAATGTAATCTCTGCTACGTGGCCTGCCCCCGCACTTACCTTCCCCAAGAATTAGTCAGTACGGACCTGGACCAAAAACCCCTGGGAGACTATTTGAAAATAGTGTCTGCCAAGGCCTCCCTGGTGAAAGGACAGGACGGAGGAGTGGCTACTGCCCTTTTAAACTACGCTTTAACCCACAAGATGGTGGAAGGTGTAATGGTAGTGGATAAAAGCCGTGCTAAACCCTGGAAACCACAAGTTAAACTCACCAAAAATACTGATGATGTTATAAAAGCGTCCGGAACCAAATATGCTGCCTGCCCAGTATTCAAGGCGCTTAAAGTTAAGGAAAATAATAAGGAGGAGTTATAGTTGCCTTTTAAAGTTGAAAGAAACCACGAACTATGCAGGAGGAATTTCGACCGCCCTGGTTGCTGCTGGTACATGTGCGACGACCGGGACGATAACCTCTGTCGTAACTGCTACTCCTGTTACAACAACTGCCCGCACGACGTTTACGAAATAATCGACGACGAACCATATCCCATTCACCATGAAAAATGTGTGGGATGTCGTATATGTGAGGAAATGTGTCCAAACAATGCCATCGAGGTTAATTCTGTCCCTGAAGACCGCAGGAACGTTTGGTCACTGACGGATCTGGTGGAAATAAACCGAAAGTCCACCGAAGGATCCTACAAGGTACGGGGCTGTGGTGCCACCCGAGTGATACCCACCTTCGATGATCTGGTGGTGGTACCAGCCCAGGTCTCCCGACCACCCATCGACAAGTATCGTGAGCCCTGCAACACCCGAGTGGTTCTGGGAAACCGTTACGCTGAAAACCCACTAGTACTGGATACCCCCATCATGATTGCGGCCATGTCTTTCGGTGCTCTATCCAAAGAGGCCAAAATTGCCATGGCCATGGGAGCCACCCTGGCCGGCACCGCCACCAACACCGGCGAAGGAGGCATGCTCCCCGAAGAGCGTAAATATGCATCTAAACTTATCGCTCAATACGCATCGGGACGTTTCGGTGTTTCTGCCGAGTATCTAAATAATTCCGAGGCCATCGAGATCAAGATCGGACAGGGAGCCAAGTCCGGTATGGGCGGCCATCTTTTAGGTGAGAAAGTCACTTCCGAAGTTTCCAAGATACGGATGATACCCGAAGGGACGGACGCTTTAAGCCCGGCCCGGCACATGGACATCGTGGGGCCGGAAGACCTGAGCATGAAGATCTCACAGCTCCGGGAGATTACAGACTGGAAAGTGCCTATTATGGTTAAATTTACCAGCGGTCGGGTCAGTGACGACGTTAAGATTGCTGCTAAAGCCGGTGCCGACATAGTAGTGGTGGACGGTATGCAGGGAGGAACTGGAGCCGGGCCCGACGTGGTCACCGAGCACGCCGGTGTTCCCACCATAGCAGCTATTGTGGAAGCAGACGAAGCTCTCAAACACATTAATCTTCGTGAAAAGGTAAGTCTAGTAGCTGCGGGAGGAATAAGAAACGGCGCAGATGTAGCTAAAGCCCTGGCCCTTGGTGCAGATGCCTGTTACATTGCCACCAGCGCCATGGTCAGTATTGTCTGTCGGGTGTGTCAGATGTGCTACTCTGGGACCAGCCGTAAGGGTATTGCCACTCAAAAC
>JAUYBK010000093.1 GCA_030693105.1 Methanobacteriaceae archaeon
AGAGAACTTGGAGTTCGCCACCATCTTTCACGGAGAAGATCTTGCTATGGGGCCGGATATCCTCGTTCATGAACTTAAAATTATCCTCCCACTCCTCCTTAAAGTCAGGGTTGTCAGTTAAAAGTTTAACACATGCTCCATGGATGTTAGCTTTTCTTTCAAAGCGCACTTTGTCCACTATTTCGACAAATAATTCTTCTTTCCTCGCGGGGCTGATGATTTCCACCTGGTAGGGGGCCATGTGACTTCTCCAATTATTAATACGGGATCAACTGATTTATGGCTTAATTTCTGTTGATCCACCTTATTTTCATTTTTTATAGGATTTCGATTAAACGTCCTGATTAAAGGTACGTTAATCTTCTTCTTTATAATAGGGAAAACCATGTGCCGGTGATGGTCGGAGTATCTCCACCGCATCCGACCTTCAAAAAGCGTTCACCGTGGCGCTGAGAGAGCAGAGCGTACCTATCCCTTTGTTAACCATCTGACCATCCTTACATATCAAGTTAGATATTCCTCTTTTTTAAGTCTTTCTATGACTTCGAACTGCTGCAAACGGTCCAGAATGATGTTTCCTAAAGCTCCCATGGATTTCCTGATCCAGCAGTGTTTAAGGGGGCAGAAGTCACAGTAGTTTTTGAAGAGACGGTTCCACTTACGGATTCCGAAGCCCGCTGCAATCTCTGCTCTCACCGTGGCGTACGCAATACAGCAACCACAATTCATTCCCCTGATCTGACCATCCTTCTCAAGATAGGCGAAAACCCTCCTATGCTTCCATTCTACCCGATTCACCAGGCCATCCTCATACTTAAGACGGCCGGTGTTGGTATTACCCTCCAGTTCCAGGGTTATTTGTTCTTTTAAATCTTTGTTGCGAGATGCAGATATGTTAACTGTACATATAGGGCAAAAACCAGTAGCTGCCCTGGAAATTAACTTTTCCTCACCATCGTAGAGGGAGGCTGAGATACCCAGACCATCCCGGCTGATCTCTATTCTTCCCCCTGCCAGAGGATGCTGATGGCCTTACTGGCGGGGGTGACACATCTACCATATCCAAACATCTCCGCCACCCTCTGGCGGTCTTTGGGATCGATTAAAAGTTTCTTAAGATTTTGTGAAGTGGGTTTAGGGATCAGGCCGGCGTCAATCTGGGCGGCCAGTAGCGAGGGAGCCCAAACCAGATCTGTACCTTGTCCAATAATCTCACCCTGGCAGTCCAGCACCTGGGCCACGGTTCCCCTGGGAACCTCATAGGATATAGCTTTTCCACAGGCCTCGGAGAGTTTCATCAGAGTAAGGTGACATATGCCACAGGCCCCTTCATTAGGGTGGTGTTCCTGTTCAACCTGGCAGAGAACTTCAGCTTGTAAATCCATTTACATCTATCCTTTTTTTTAGAAGAATGAACAAATGACTACAATAAGCCGAACTTAATTATAAGGCCCTAACTGAATATAGGTTGAATTATATTATTCTAAATCTCTTCGGGGTTCATCTCTTTTTTTTTGAAACTTCATTTTTCAATGATACTCTCTTCAATGGCCATACCAAAGTGACGGGCCGATTCATCTAAAAAGACCATTATTTTATCACCTATTTTCAGGTCTGCTACGGAAATGGGTTTACCATCTTCTCCCACCAGGCGGATGGTCTCTGCATTTTGAAGAAGGGTTCGAAGTATCACACCATCATATTTTGCTTCCACTAACATGAGGGGCCGTTTTTCGATCTTAACCCGGCCTACAATGACGTTTCGTGAGTTTCCTTCCTGGTTCACTGCTAATATTTCGTCTCCAGTTTGGATCTCGGAGAGGTACTTGGTATGGTTACCCGGGGTCATAACGTAGGCGTGCACCGGACCGGCGTTAACCCTAAATGGTCTTGATGCAACGTATTCGCTTTCCAATGATTCGCTGTGCACTAAAAACAGTCCCTGACTGTAAGAACCTACCAGCATGCCTTCACCAACCTGCATCATGCTACAAGTGTCCACGCACACCCGGTCGCCACTGCCTACTGGTTCTACTTGGGTAACGGTGGCGGCTTTAAGTGAGTAAGATTCAGACTCTATTTTATCTAAAAATTCGGCCACTTTTTTAATCTCACCTATTTCTCGGGGAGAAAGCATTACTCCATCAGTCCCGTATTCTAATGTTTCCAGTGCTAGTTTAGCTTCCTTGTAATCCGCTACGGAGGCAATTAGTTTAACATCTTTTTTTTGCAGGTCCGCGATGATGTTTTCTAAAGGTATCACTGTCCAGTCTTTTCCTAGAAGTATGAGGTAATCAGCTTCCCTTCCTAAGAGAGAGGCCAGTTCCTCGTGTTTTTTACTGGTTATTTCCACGTAGGCAGCGGTGGTCTTACCCTTTATTTTCAAACGTCTTAGAGCAGCCAGGTCCTTGGATTCGGAAAGCTGGTCTGGAAAGGGTAGGGTACTGTCTCCTTCTCCGGTGCGGCCCACCAGAACGATGTCTGAATCTTCCGTATCTGAAATAAGGGTGATATTCCCCAGCTTGCGGATGTTATCCACGTTGGTGAAGTCCACCACATGGTCTATTCCTGATTCTAAAGCAGTAGTTATGAAGTTCTTCTTAGTTTCCCACTTCATTCCTTCGGCCATTATCCAGGCAAATTTCATAGTATTAAACCTTCTTTATTTTTACCCATTGATTATTTCCAGGGCTTCTTCCACTTCTAAATCGTTATGAACGATTTGGGCAATGGCCCGTGTGGTTTTTTGAGGTGATTCAGCTTGGAATATATTTCTTCCAATAGCCACTCCGGCACCGCCCATATCCACTGCGTTTTTAACCATTTCCAAAAGCTCCCGGTCCGTTTCAACTCTAGGACCTCCTGCTATTACCAGGGGCACGGGGCAGCCTTCAATAACTTCTTTGAAGGTATCCGGGTTTCCGGTGTAGTTGGTTTTGATTATATCTGCACCCAGTTCGGCCCCGGCACGGGCTGCCAGCTTAACCACATCGACGTGGTGTTCGTTCGTGATCTTTTTACCGCGAGGGTACATCATGGCGATGAGAGGCATTCCCCAGTTATCGCAGATCTCGGATATGCTTCCCAAGTGCATGAGCATCTCTGGTTCTTTCTCAGAACCAACGTTTACGTGCACGGAAACAGCGTCGGCCCCCATTTGAATAGCTTTTTCCACTGAGGTCACCAGCACCTTATGGTCCGGGTCCGGTCCCAGGGAAGTACTGGCCGAGAGGTGAATGATCAAACCAATATCTCTTCCATATCCCCGGTGTCCAGTTCCGACTATTCCTTTATGCATAATAACTGCATTAGCACCGCCACTGGCTACTTCGTCAATGGTTTCGGTCATATTAATGATTCCTGGCACCGGGCCTACGGAAACTCCGTGGTCCATTGGTACAATTACGCATCGTCCGGTTTTACGGTTTAGTATTCTTTCGATTCTGATTCGCTTGCCTATCATAAACACCCTCCTACTTAATGTTGGTGGACCAGAGATTAAGTTCCTTGAGTCTGGGGGGTACACCGTCCCCACCCGAGGATTCTAACCAGCCCTCCCATGATTTTATAACTTCTGAGCTTGATGAGGAGTGTAGGAAATCCAACAGTCCTCTGTTTCTAATTATGGTGTCCCGGGGTCTTAAAGTTGATGACCATATGAAGAACACCTTGAAGGTAGTATCAGGATAATGACCTCCCCCCAGATCCACGGATAAAACATCACACCCTCCGTGGTCTTTTAATTTCAAAGCCACAGTTTCCAAAGTCTCATGAAGTCGTGCATCAGCCTTTATAAACTCTATATTAGAATGAAGACCAGTTATATCCTTCATGGAATCTGCTGCTTCGTCACTCTTGTCTAATGCAATTATTCTTCCTTCAGGAGCCATATCTGCCATAATCCGGGTGGAATTGCCAAGATGGCATCCCAACTCCACCACCACATCATCCTTCCTTATAACATCTCTTAGAACTTCCCTATAAATTTTAATATTGTAAACTATTTTAATCATATTAAAGTTCTGATGGAGGTTTTTTCAAAGGATCCTAACCATCTATTGATAAAGAGCCTCTATAGGTCTTTGAACTTCCTCTAAGTAATATTTAATTCTTGATAGAATTTTTCATCAGCATCTCTTATATACTTAAATAATAGTCGGGACATAGTTA
>JAUYBK010000099.1 GCA_030693105.1 Methanobacteriaceae archaeon
GGAAAAACCATCGAAATCCAGGCAGATATAGTCATAGCAGCAGACGGAGTAGAATCTCAGTTAGCCCAGATGGCTGGTCTCAACACCCGGAGAGCTCCACAAGATATCGGTTCCTGCGCTCAGTACGAAATGGTGGGAGTGGATGTGGATCCTAACTATATAGAATTTTATTTTGGTGAAAAAATAGCCCCCGGGGGTTACCTCTGGGTCTTTCCCAAGGGAAATGGACAGGCGAACGTTGGGGTGGGGGTACGAAACTCCCCCCATACTGCCTACCATTACTTGCAAAAATTCACTTCCCATATCGATGCCACTCCAGTTGAACTAAATGTAGGAGGCGTTCCCCTCTCTGGAACCGTTAAAAAAACATTCACAGATGGATTTATGGTAGTGGGAGACGCAGCAGGCCACGTTGACCCTCTATCTGGAGGAGGGATACATCCCACGGTAGAGTGTGGAAAAATTGCTGGAGAAGTGGCTGCCGAAGCAGTATTAAAAGAAGATACATCTGCCCGTTTTTTGGAAAATTACGAAAAAAGGTGGCGAAAAAAGGTGGGAAAAAACTTGGAAAAGTCACTTAAATATCGCCGTATAATGGATAAATTAAAAGACGAAGACTTCAATGCTATTTCAAAATTTTTGGAAGGACATAACTTGGAGTCCATTTCAAAATTGTCCATGATCGGACTTATAAAAGGACATCCAAATCTTTTAAGACTATTAAAAGATATACTATAAAATAGTATGTTTTCAAGAAGTATCCAAAGAATAATTGGGGGTGGCTTATGAATTCAGCAGAACCAGACATAGATTTATTGATAGATAATAGGGATGTAGAAGGACTTATCACTGCTTTAAACCATGAAAATTACCTCATTAGAAAGCAAGGTGCATTTGGGCTTAAAAAAGTGGGAGATGAACGTGCAGTGGAGCCTCTCATAAATGCCTTGCGCTACAAAAACTGGCACAACGATTACACCTTACTAACCAGTGTGAGAGAAAATGCCGCAGAAGCACTAGGATTCATTGGGAGTGAAGATGCTATTGAACCCCTCATCAAAACCATGGATACTGATCCTGATGAAGAAGTACGGTGGAAGGCAGCATGGGCCCTGGGGGAGATTGGGAGTCCCCATGCCACCGAAGTGCTCATCCGGGCACTCAAAGATAACAGCTGGACCGTGAGAAGACACGCAGCCAATTCTCTGGGAATAATTGGAGATCAAGATGCTGTGCCCCCGCTAATGAAGGCCTTAGAAGACAAAGATTGGCACGTTCGGAAATATGCTGCAGTTGCACTGGGAAAAATGAAGGACGAAGTCGCCATCCCCTTCCTTCTGGAGGCCCTGGAAGACGAAGATGCTGATGTGAGGTGGAAAGCAGGATCTTCTTTGGTATCGATGGGGGGTCTAGCAGTTCCATCTCTGATCAAAAAATTCAAAAAAGGTAACTGGCATACCCGCGGACGTGCTGCAGAAATTTTGGGGAGAATAGGGGATGAAAGGGCCCTCCAACCATTAATGGACTCTCTTACTCCTGGAAAGTTCCGGGACAAACACCGTCATGTACGGGGAAAAGCAGCAGAAGCTTTGGGACGAATAGGCGACATAGAATCTTTAGAGATCCTTCAGAGGGTTTACAATGAAGATGAATACAAGTACGTTCGGGAAAAAGCAGAAGAGGCCATTAATAAAATCAGAAAATTATCTGTATCCACCAAAATTTTAAATTATGATAATGGAGAAGTCACCTTCGATTATCCTGATGATTGGGAACTCCTAGATACCGCTGACTCTAAGAAAATAGTTAAGGGTTACTACGCCAACAGCTCCATCAGTTTATCCTTAAACCGTCAGGCTGATGTAGAGGAAATATCTTCAGCAGAATTTGCAGAAATGTTAAGAAATGTTATAGCAATCCAAAACAGTAGTTTAATCTCCGAAGACATGTTCAAAAGGGACGAAATGGAAGTTTATCAGATGGTGGCTGAAAATAATGAGGTGGTCCCCACCGACATCCTAACGGTGTCTTTTAAGAAAAAAGACTTATTATATTATTTATGGTTTGCCGGAGACCCCACAGTTCTCAAAGAAGCTGAAGAAGGTATACAACTAATTTTAGACAGCTTTTATATTTACTGATATTATTTTTTTTATTTTTTTTTAGAGCTTAAGTTAGGGGTTTAGAAGTGTTTTGCAACTTTTTTAAGTACAATTTATTTCTTTTCTTGAAGGGAGGTTTATTTGAATAAAAAATTTAGATAAATATTTTAAGCCCCCACACACAACTTCACTGTCCCCTTTTTTTAAAGAATGGATTTACAATTAAGAAAAGTCTCATTATTGTTAATGGAAAATTATGAAATGAACTAAACGGTTTATATCTACCTTCACGAATGAAACCACCTATTTTGCCGTGGTAGTATAATCAGAAGGCAAAATTGCCACTGGTAGTCTTCCCCAAAAAATTAGAAAATAAACTAAAAATGGAAATCACAAATTGCGCTCTGGAATATATAAATCCGATTTATACGTCGAAACGGCCCGGAAGGTCTATAATATCTGAGAAGGTAGTGAGGGAATGTGGACCGCGATTTGATGGACACCTCGCAGTTTAGTGAGTTTCAGGGCAAGTCCTCCTTGAAGTTCTCAAAATCCCTGCGGTGAAGTAAGGGCCTATAAAGAAGTCG
>JAUYBK010000104.1 GCA_030693105.1 Methanobacteriaceae archaeon
ATAAGACATTTCGCACCACATTGGACTTAATCAGCAAATCAATAAGGGCCATAGCCACCCGGGTCTTCCCGGTACCAGTGGTCATTTCAATTAAAGCGGTTCGGTGACATTCTGAAAAGTGTTCTGAGAGTTTCCGGACAATCTGCACACTACGAGGCCGATCTACGATGCGAGTGTTTATATTAATAGAAGTAGGATCTTTTCGATTTTGGTAGAGGTCTCTACGCCTTTTCAAGTCTTCCTGGCTAAAGGGCCCACTTACTTTCCTCTCCACCCCGTACTCGTCAATGAAAAGCCAGTAATCACCGTTGGTTAAGAAGATGGGAATTTTACGCAAGATTTGTTTTTCAATGTCTTTAGCGTAGCTGCGGGCCTGTATTCGACCAGTGTCCGCATTTTTAGAAAAACGTTTAGCTTCGATGATGGCCAGGGGAGTGTTATCCCAATCAAGTAACAGATAATCAATAAAACGGTCTACTCCGCGTTCTACCTTACCGTCAAAGAAAATGAATCTTTTATTTTTAAAATCAGACTTAACCGAGTTGACTTCTTCTTTGATGTACTTATCAGGCCAACCCTGTTTTTTTAAAACTGGATCAATATACTTTTTTCGCGTCCGGCTTTCGGATAAAAATGAAACATCATCAGTATACGAATCCATAGTTAATATGAGATTAACCAGGATATTTAAAACTTATCACAATTTTTCCTTTAATTCTCTTACCAAAAAATGTTATTTTATTTTAATGCTAAAAATATCCTAAAAAAAATAATAGAAAAATTAAGGCCCTACTGAACCTTTATGTTGTTCATAAGTTACTGTTGAAGGTGGATGGGTCGTCTATGGACTGAAAGTAGATAGATCTACTTCAGATACCTCAAAATTTTCATCTAACCACAGTCCAATCACTTCTAAAGAAGGAATTATGGCGTTGAAGATATTTACCGCGACGATAATTTGTTTTTTATGTAATTCATCACTAACGGGGTTACCAGCACAGTCATGATGTCCGACAATGAAAATCAGTTCTGAACCATGATCATCGGTGGATATATTTAGTTTTTTTAGTAATCTAATATCATATTTTTCTGAAGATAAAAGACCCACCATGCCTGCTTCGGTGATCATGTCTACGTAATCCACGTCGTACTTGGTTTTTATCCAATTTATAACGGGAAGTTGGGTCCTTCCATCCATACAGTTTAGACAAGTTGCAAATTTATTTACCATTTAACTCCCTCCCAATTTCAGTAATTATCTCCTTTAATGGACGTAATCCTTCAAACCATTCTTGGCCGGTTATTTCATTGGTACAAGCACAGTAGATTTGGGAAATAAGGGATTTTAATTTAGTAGGTAGGGGATCTGGATTAACGGCACAAATATTCTTCCATTCTGCCCTGTTTTTTGCTTTAGCTTGTTCAGTAGCCTCATACCATCCGCTTCCCCGGTAATGGATTCTGGCAATTTCCTTACTTACTGGAAGACCTTTAAAGGTGAAGCGGCATTCATCTAAAGTTCCAATAACATCCACCAGAATTAAGTCTCTGGGGGAGTTGTATCCGACTTCGATTTTACCGTCTTCATTGATCATATCTATTTTAGAAAATTCGGCGGTTAGGGCCTCATTAACTACGGCGAGTAAGTTTTTTAAATCCTTAATTTCTTTGCTGCTGAGTCCTGAGATCGCCTGAGCTTCATCCCACTTCAGATAACGGTCAGTAATTTCCAGCTTGGTGGAAACATCCAGAATTGGAGTTTCTAATTTCTCATTGGGGGCTGGTATTTCGTCCAGACCCAAGTCATTTAATTCAATTTCTCCTCTTTGCAAACGACCAAAAACGCTGCTTCCTTCTGGTATGTAATTTCGGTAGATCAACTCTAGGGGAATCAAGCAGTTTCCTTTCAAGTCCCGATATTGAGAGTAATCATAGTTCCCGTCTTTTAGTAGTGGTTCTAAAACTCGCAGAAGTTTGATCTGCATTTCATTGGAAGGTTTTTTTAGTTCAGATAATTTTTTAGCTTCCCCATCTTCTACTAAACCAATATAATGAGTTTTAAAGCCCATTTTTTCAAATTTTTCAAAGAAATAAGCTCCTAGTATGGCGATGGCCTCACCTTTGTGTGGAATTAGATCGGGCATTTCTCCCCAGTCAAATACAGAGTATCTATCCGAGAAGGTGAATCTTCCGATTCCTTCCTGGTCTTTTGTTGGATTTTCCAATACTTTTAAATCTTTTACACTACCCATTTTAAATCCTCTTTATTGTATTATTGATCGGGTTGTTTTTCAATCCTTAATGATTAATAATGATTAGTTTTTTCTAGTCATAAATAGGTTAGTATCAACTGGTATTTGCCATAAAATCACCTTGGTTGCAGTGGATCTAAGTGGCTAGTTATTCGTATATTAATCATTAATATAAAAGTATTACTATATCTTTTCCAGACCTTCTACTACCAACTTTCGTATAATATACGATCGGGACCGGTCTTCCCTAAGAGCAATCCTATCAATCTTCGCAATGTACTCCGGCTCCAGGCGGATGTAAACACTTTTCTTCTTTTGCTTTACCATGTATATAGTTACTATTCAGTACATATAAATACATTACTGATAATCCGATCTAAAACCCCCCCATTAACAACGTCCCTAAAATAAAAAGAAAAAAAGAGCTTAAAAAAGCCCTTAGATCAGCTTTTGAGTTAAAAGCTTCCCTTCTAGATCGTAGATATCCACTTCAAGTGGAGAGCTGCCATCTATGGCGTGGGTGGCACAAGAAAGACAGGGGTCATAGGCTCGGATGATCATCTCCAACTGGTTTTTCAATCCTTCCGAAACTTCTTCACCGTGGATCATCTTCTTGGCAGTTTCTCGTACACCAATGTCCATGGATAGGTTGTTCTGACCAGTAGACACAATCAGGTTGGCACGGGTTATGAAGCCTGCTCCATCGGTTTCATAGTCGTGTATCAGGATACCCCGGGTAGCTTCGATCATACCCACTCCTCGGCGGGTTTCACCGGATTCTTTGGCCTCGTCCTTGGTCATGAGTGGTTCGGTTAAGTTCTGCCGGATATCGGTGCTGGTTATGGAATCGTCTTCTAAAAGTTGCACTGCCCGTTCAGAGGCATGCATAAGTTCAATGAGGCGAGCGTAGTGGTATAGTAGTGGGTTCTGGGCAATTCCATAGTTTTCCTTGTACTCTGCAAATAACTCTGAAGCCTTCTCGGTAGGAATGTTATCTGCTACGTTGAGTCTAGCCAGGGGTCCCACCCGGTAGTTTCCTTCAGGGAATCCAATCTGTTTCAGGTAAGGGAATTTCAGATAAGACCAGGGCTGCACTTTCTCTTCAATGTAGTCCAGGTAGTCTCCGGACCCGAATTCATGGACTGGGTTACCAGCAGGGTCAATGACCTTCACGTTACCGTCGTAGAATTCTATATCTCCGCCATTCTTAGTGATAGCTCCGAAATGACTTTTCACTGGTCCTAAAAGTTCTATAGCTTCAGCGTACTGGGTAAATAATGGTTTGGCTACTTCAACTCCCTGTTCTACCAGGTCAATACCACTCTTGGCCTTAGTTAACAAATCAGCTTGTTGTTCAGAAGTTAATCCACGGGATTGTCCTCCTGGCACGGCAGTTACCGGGCTGATGGGTTTTCCTCCCACCGCGGCGGTTATTTCCTGTCCGATCTTCCGGGTCTGGATGGCCATGGAGGCCAAGGCCGGGTTGGACTTTATGATCCCTAAAACATTCCGCATTGCCGGGTCAGATTCAGGGCCCATCACTAAATCAGGGGCTCCTAAGAAGTAGAAGTGCAAGGAATGGGAGTGTATGTACTGTCCCATCAGCATGAGTTCCCTTAGTTTCTTAGCAGTTTCTGGTGGTTCCAGTCCAAAGATCTGGTCCGTTGCTTTAGCCGATGCCAAGTGGTGGGCCGTTTGACAGATACCGCAAATACGGGGGGTGATACGGGGTGCTTCTTCTACTGCGGCACCTTCCAGGAACTTTTCAAATCCCCGGATTTCCATAACGTGAAAGTGGGCGTCGGCCACGTTTCCAGCGTCGTCTACTTGCACGGTGATTTTGGCGTGTCCTTCAATACGAGTTACTGGACTTATTTCAATATTTTTCATGATAATCACCTATTTTTTCACCAGTTGTGGTATTAGAGAGACCTGCTTGTCTTCCATGATGATACTTCCAATTACAAATCCGTAGATAACATGCCCGATGTCGTAGATCTGTTTTTCCACGTCTTTTTCTGGCATCTTGGAGATGTGAGCGATCCTCTTTATAACACCATTGTAGATATCGTGACTGGGCTCCCGGATAACGTCCAGGGATGGGCCTCCGCAGCCGTGGCAGGGAACACCTGCATCGGTACAGAGTCCACCGCATCGTCCCAGGGTCACTGAACCTAGGCACACGTATCCCTGGGATAAGAAGCATTTACCTTCTTCAGGGGTTCCTTCTACTCGGCGGAGTATCTTATCGTATTCGACGTGTTCCATTTCCCGCTGACAATCAGCACAAACACTCTTTTTAGGAACTTCAGGAGCCTCGTTGTTTATGAGAGGTATCAGGATGTCTCCGGTCAACTGCTCTTTAGGAGGGCAGCCGGGTATGAATCCGTCAATTTCGGTAAAGTCCGCGGCGGGGTGAACGATATTTAACAGTTCCGGCACCACTTCGTTAGGTAACGGTGCGGACACGGTACTGGGGTTGTCGGAGTAGGTACGAGAAGTTACTTCGTCTTGGGTGTATAAATCTGCCATACCTGTTATTCCACCGTAGCAGGCGCAGGTACCGTAGGCGATGAGGATGTCTGATTTTTCCCTTAATTCCTCCAACCTTTCTTGGTTCTCCTTGTTCCGGACGGATCCGGACACAATGGCAATGTTAATGTTGTCTGGCAGTTCCTTGGCATCCATCAGGACTGGTGCATATACCAGTTCTGCTTTTTCCAGGAGTTTAGGTAAGTCTTCGTGTAAATCTAAAATAGATATTTCACATCCGGCACAGCTGGCCAGTGTTTCCAGGGCAATGGTTACCATTATTTACCACCCCATTTGATGGTGAGAGTTTTAAGACAGGCGTTGGGACCTACATGGTCTATGTCCAGTTTTCCCTTGATGCTCATCACTTCTTCAACAGCCCCTACCATGTAGCCGTATAATAAGTAACATAGCGGTCCTTTCTGTGGGAGTCCGGTTCTTCTAAGGGTTTGTCGAACAACACAGTCCATGAATAGTAGTTTAACCACAGTTTCGTTTCCTTTCTCTATGGTGTAACCTTCTTGGTCTGAGGGTTTCCACATTTCAAAGTAGAATTCTACTCCCAGGACTTCACCCATTTCTTTCATGGCCTGTTCCAGGTTATCGGTTTTTTCCATCATTTTGGCCGCATCGTGGCCCATACGTTTTCCTGCTTGGTAAACAATGGCATTGGCCCCCCGTCCTGAAACTTGTTCCAGGGCGCTGGACATTGATCCTACAAACTTCATCAGTACGTGCAGTGCTTCTTCGTAGTCTTCAATGTCCCCACCGGTCTCTTTAGGGATGAGTTCTGGTCTGAATGTTCCTCTTATTTCTTCAATTTCCATATCCATTATGATCCCCTCAGATTATTTTATCCAGGACATCGTTAACTTTTCGGTCGATGTATAACCTTTTGGCAACGTGTATGTCGCGGTGTTCCATGGCTTGGGCGGGGCAGATCTCGTGGCAGGACAGGCAAGCCATACAGTCTTCCACCTTAACCACTTCGGTCTTCCACTTTTCCTCATTCATCTGGTACACGTCGTTGGGACAGTCGTCAACACAAGACCCACATCCCACGCATGCATCTTCGTCAATTTCGATTTCCACCATATTAAATCGCCTATGTTCATTTTTATTTTAATGTTTCCGGGAAAGATTTTTTAAAATCACTCCCAATATGCCAGTGGATATTATTTCTTAATATTTTGATATTCTTAGTACTTATATGATGATGTTGATACCCCACCCACCTTCTTGTATTAAAAAAATGTTTTCATTGGTTCACGTTGCTTGGAATATTGAACTATTTTTATAACACTGGGGAATTCGGTTTATATGCCATTTTTTCGTGTAGTCTGGGAGGTCTTTCATTAGCTCCTAGAAAGTGGACTATCATCATACCAAAATAATGTTTCTTCTTATATATATTGTCTTCTATTGGCAATGAAAATTCTTGGTAGTAATAAAAAAAAGTGCTAAGTAATCACTCCAGGGCTGGTTGTTGAATTAATTCAGACCACTGCTGGAAACCATTTTACAGTGCATGATGTAAGCAGCTTGTTTTTTACCCGGCGGGTAGCAAGTCATTATTAAAAGACGTGGTTCTCCTTCCTGAGCAAAACGAACCGGGTTGGTCTTGTAGTCCCAGCGGATATCCTGGCCATTGGAAGTTACCTGGTAAATGTACTTCTTCCGGGAGTTATAGTCCTTGATTATAACCTCATCACCCACCCGGAGGGAACCTATATTTTTGAAAAGACCAGAATAAGTGGTCCGATGACCTAAAAGTCCGCATTGTCCGGGCTGACCAGGCATAACACTTTCAGAATAATGGTAAACTGCGTTGTAAGCATTAACAGTATCTCCTCGGATGTTACAGTTCACCCCCAGTTTGGGTATCACCAGATCATAGTTTAAAAAAGGTGTAACCGTCGAAGTAGGGTCCAGTGCGTTTACCGGGTTGCTCATCCTTTCTTTGTAATCTTTTATGCTCTTTTGGGCGCTTTGTAGTTGTTCAAACTGGCTGAAACTGGCCATTACTATTCCTAATGATAGAAAGACGCAGCAAAATAAAATTAAAACGGAATATATCTTGTAACTTCTCATTTATCGTCCACCAGGAGGTCTTTCACCTTTTGGGCTAGTTGTGATTTGTACTCTGCCACCTGGCGAGGTTGGGAAGTCCAAACACTCAGGGTGGCTTTGATACCCATATCTGTCATTTCTTTTATAAGAATTTTTGGTTTAGGCTCCTTTTGGGCCCATGAAATCTTCCCAGCTGATTCCAAAAGGGATGGGATCACATCTTCCAAATTTTTACTGTAGGAAATGTTGATCTTCAAATCCACCCTCCGGGTTTCCATGGTGGTGAAGTTGATGTAGGGGTTCTTGGAAAATGACGAGTTAGGCACGGTAATGATCTTGTTGTCAATGGTGGACAGGGTGGTAACCCGAAAACCCACCTTCTTTACTTTACCCTGGTGTCCGGCGATTTCCAGGGTGTCGCCCACCCGGAAACTCTTCTCCGCCAGGATAAACATACCGGATATGAAGTTGGAGAGGGTGTCCCGGGCGGCAAAACCCACCGCCACACCTAAAATACCCAAACTCACGATTATAGGGGCAATGTCCACACCCCACTCCTTGAGGATGATGGTTATCCCCAGAGCAATGATACTGTACTTGATAATCTCCCTGATTACCTGTATCAGGGTAACTTCCAAGTCTAAACGTTGTTTTATCCGGTTCAAAAAATAAGAGAACCACTCGTAGATTAATAAGGAACCTACCAGGGTTATGACTGTAACAATCACATTTTGTAGTAACGGGTCAATCTGCACGCCGCTTCACCTCCACAATCATCAGATCTTCAGCAACCAGCACCTCGGGAAATATCTCCTCTGCCTCTTTTTGCATGACATCGGTATCGTGGTAGCGGGTGCTCAGATGGGTTAAGATCAATTTAGCCACCTTAGCGTCCCGGGCCACCCGGGCGGCACTTCTGGAAGTGGAATGTCCAGTGGTCAGGGCTTTATCCTCCTGACTACCGTCAAAGGTGGACTCGTGTATAAGTACATCGGCACCAGATGCAAAGTGGACCATCTCCTCACAAGCACGGGTATCACCGGAATAAACTATTTTACGGCCTCTACGTTCTTTTCCCTGGACCTGGTGGGGTTCTATTATCCGGTCCCCTACCTTAACTGGTACTCCGCTTTGTAGTTTTCCAAAGTCGGGGCCCGGAGTTAAACCCAGCTCCAGGGCCTTATCCCGCAGGAACCTGGGAGATTTTTTTTCTTCAACAGCATAGGCCAAATTCAAGACCGAGTGGTGGGTGGGACAGCAATTTATGCGATATCCCTCTTCTTCTAACACCAGTCCTTCCTGCAGTTCCTGGGTTATTATGGGAAAAGAAAGCGCGAAGTAACCTAAATTTTTTATACTCTCTACAATCCTCTCTGTACCCTCTGGCCCGTAAATGAAAAGGGGTTTTTCACGCCCCCTAAAGGCCAGGGACTGTATCATGCCTGGCAATCCCAGAAAATGGTCACCGTGCAAGTGGGTGAGAAAGATGCGTTTCACCTTCATGGGGCTCAACCGTATGCGAACCATCTGCCTCTGGGTACCCTCTCCGCAGTCAAAGAGCATTAGCTCGCCAAAGGCTTTTAAAGCCACTGCCGAGTGGTTGCGGTGGTTGGTGGGGATGGCCGATGATGTTCCCAGAAAGATTAGTTCCATTGTATAAAGCACCACATTTTAGACGAGTTTAAAAACTTACATCTTTATGCTATGAACATTTATATTCCCGGTTTATATATTAATAATTAACAAGCAAGCCCGTATTATGGGGGTTTTTTGTAGGTGTAAATGATCATGAGACAAGACCTGGCCCGTCTGGTGTACGAGGACATTGGATTTGAGGACCTCACCACCACGGCCTTAATACCAGCCCCCCTGAAAATCAAAGCCCGTATAGTTGCTAAAGAAGGAGGAACCATTGCCGGGACAGGTTTAGCTGCTTCTATTTTCACCGAATTTTTTATAAAGACTTCCCTTAAAAAACAGGACGGGGACCAGGTATCCCCGGGAGATGTGGTTATGGAAATGGAAGGAGAGGCCCGCTCCCTGTTAAGTGTGGAAAGGACTGCTTTGAACTTATTAATGAGGATGAGTGGCATTGCCACCCTCACCCGAAAGATGGTTAGTAATGTTAAAAAGGCAAACCCGTCTGTAATAGTGGCTGGAACCCGTAAAACCACTCCTGGACTTCAATTTTTTGAAAAAGACGCTATACGGGCGGGAGGTGGTGACACTCACCGTTACCGTCTGGACGACCTGGTCTTAATCAAGGACAACCATCTGGCCCTGGTGGGCAGCGTTGCAGAAGCAGTTAAAAAGGCCCGCCAACACGCCAGCTTCACTAAAAAGATAGAAGTAGAAGCCGACACTTTAGAGCAGGCTGTGGAAGCCGCTCAGTGCGGTGCGGATATTGTTCTGTTGGATAACATGACTATCGGTCAAATAAAAAATGTTTTAAAAGTTCTTAAAGATAAAGAACTTCGAAAAAATGTTTTAATTGAAGTTTCGGGCGGTATAAACCAGGATAATATAGGGGGTTATGCCAAGACCGGAGCCGATGTTATATCCACGGGATACATTACCCACTCTGCTCATTCCCTGGACCTTACCCTCGAAGTGGATGGTAAATAAGTTTCATACTAATACTCTTTCACTATTGCCGGGATTATTTTAACTAATTAGAATTTTGACAGAAGCCTCTCATAATTCGCATTGTTATGGACTCAAATGCCCTAATTTTTATTTGAATTTTTCATTTTAACCACAGCTTTTAAATAAAATACTTTCCAATATAGTTATTATGGAGACCGATAGAATGGACGAAGAACGGAAGGAAGAATTTACTGAAGAAGAATTACCAGAAGAAGTTCAAGATAACGAAGAATTTACTGAAGGATCACCGGAAGTCCTGGATAAAGATGAATTTACTGAGGAAGTTCAAGATAACGAAGAATTAGACGAAGAAATCGAAGGGGAAGAAGACGAAAGTCTACCTTTTGCCAAGGCCGAAGTAGTGCGCCTCATGAAAAAGAACCTGGACAGCGACAAGATGATTCGGGAACGGGTGAAGGTGGAAATGAACCGGTTTTTGGGAGACGTCCTGGAAAAGGTCTGTGACCAATTAAACCAATACCCCTACACTACCATCGAGTATGAAATGCTCAAAGAATCCATTTATCCCTACCAAAACATTGATAGGATCAATGAAGAGAAATTAAGGATCTTAAAGCACCTGGACGCTATCAAAGCCGACTGTGACGCTTTAAGTATGGATGTTAAGGTTACTTTAAGGCTTAACGCTGCTGATCCTACTAACGATGACGATATCTTCGATTAATCTTCTTCATTTTTTTAAGAAGATCCTATCTTATTTTTGAAAGCGTGATTTATAAAAAAAGTTGTTTTTACTCCGCATCGATGGTGGTAAACCCGGTCTTTAGGTTTTTTAACTCTTCTTCGGTCAAGGCCCGCTTCAAGGCACGTTCGTCTAAAATGGCACTGTGACCAAAGGGGTCCTCCACTATTAGCTCCACCTTCATCTTACCCGTTTTAACATAATCAATACTTTGCAGTATTTGCCGGGCTTTAGTTTCAACTTCAGGGTCATCCGACCAGGTAATGGCCGTTAAAACCGCCTTCTGGAAACGTTCCAGCACGCCCTCCACGTTGGAAACGTAACCCTGCGACTGGGGGCCGGGCTCCACTTTAAGGCCCAGTTCGGGAATGCTGAGGGTGGCTGATTGGGATTTAATCACCCGAGAATTTAACTGGTCCTTACTAATAACCAGGGTGTAGTGGACCGGATCTTTTTGTTCCAGACAGATGCTGTCGGCGTGCTTGTACCCACAATTCTGGCACAATAAAGTTGACTCCAGGATCCCTCCGAAGTAGGGGATGTTGTCAGTTTTAGTGGTGACTTCCACAGATTTCTCCTTCCCGCAGATGGGGCAGTCCGAGACCATTTTGTTCAAAATAAAGTTCTCCTATTAAATGAATTGAATTATAAATTAAAAAGAATAAATTATTCAGCTGCGGGATGGTAAATCAGGCCCTTGTCTTTCAATTCCTTTATGATCTCCTGGAGGCTATCATCATCCGGAGCGCAGATCAGATTGCCGTGCACGTTGTCAGACAACTCGTAGAGTCCCTGCAAATCTTTGCGCCTTTTTGGATTTTCCTTTATGAGTTTGATGAATCGCTGGGCCTCGACAGGGTCATAAACATCAACCTTCCTTTTTAAAGGTTCTCCAAAGCCCGGTAAAAAGTAGGAAACATCCACAATCCTTCCCCCGTGCTTGTTGATGATGATATCGATGAACTCTTCTAGCTGGTCTACGTTGTGTTGTAGGGTAAGTTCGGTACAATTTTCCCTTATGAGGGTTAGTATCCGTTTTTTAGTGCTTTCAATGCCCAGGTTATTTATGACTGGAACATGGTGCTCTTTGGCCTGTTTCACCAGATAATCATTTATAATACGGTTTTCTTTGAAGTACTCCAGGTGTTTACCACCTCTTTTAATCTTCATAGCTCTTTTAACAAACCGCTCCTTGTGGATGTTCTCATCAGCAGTGAGTATAAAAAAATGGATGGATGCTTCTTCCGGGAACTTCTTGATATCCAAAAAACCAGGTACCAGGTGCACTCCTTCAATTACCACGTCGTCAAAATCATCCACGGCCCTTTTAATAACCTTTTCAATGGCCGGAATAACGAAAGATGCATGTTCTTCAAAACCAGCACTGATCAATGCTTCACTATTACCGTCGTAACGGTGCTTATCTCTAATGGTAATGTAAGCGTCAAATGAGGATTTATGAAGGGCAGGAGCATAATCCGGCCCGATGATCCCCCTCACAATTTCCCTAATGAAGTCCGTTTCGATGAGGTGTTTAATACCCAGTTCCTTAGCTAATTCTGAGGATATGGTAGACTTACCTATTCCGGATGCACTTCCAATTAGGATGACATAAGGCTTTCTCAAGGGCGTCTTCCTCCCGGAATTGCTTATTAATACAATTAATATTTAAAGATGCGGGGTATTAAGTATCAAAACTTTATTCGTAATATTCTGATCTAACTAACTCTAAGTTAAGAAGTCCAGCACTCTTTCTGCGCTGCGCCTCATTTCGATCCGGATAAGACCTAAATTGATGCTTATATCTGCAATAACTACTAATATACCTTCACCAGCGTCAATCATAAGAGTTTTACCCTTGTTTCCTTCAATCATTACTTGCTGAAGCGGGTCATGTTTCATTTCTTCTGCAGAACGTTCTGCAGTTCCAAATACTGCGGATGCCATGGCAGCTACCAATTCCGAGTCAATATCAGAAGATACTTCACTTTCAATAATCAACCCGTCTTTTCCTACAACCAATGATCCGTTTACTCCGTTGATCCGGCCTAAATCTTTAAGTATTCTTTCTATCATAC
>JAUYBK010000109.1 GCA_030693105.1 Methanobacteriaceae archaeon
CTGGTGGTATATTACAGTACGCAGACGGGCCCCAGATGCATCGTCCACCATAACTGGCACTCCCTTATCATGGGCAGCTTTAATGGATTGTTTAAACTCTTCTAAAGGTATAACCTGGTGGTCCATGGTGGCGCCGGTTATTATTAGTAACGAGGTGGCTTCTTTAATTTCCACCGGCTCTCCCACTACATATTCCCGGTAGGACGCGCCTATCAAATCACAACTACGGGGTATGGAGGGGTGAGATGGTTGTTGGGGAAGGTAGTGTAGGACTTCCTCCCCGGGTTTTACCAAAGCCAGGATAGATGCCAGTATACCGCTACTGGTACGGTTGAGGGCCAGTAACTTCTCCCCACCCAAATGTTTGGTCCCCCAGGTGTTCAGATCTTCTGTAAATAGGGCGGGACCAGCGTAGGTCTCTAAGAGACCCAGGTCTACACCTTGGAGAGGGAAGCCGCCAGCCAGACCAGTAAGATCAAATAATGCCGACCGACCTTTATTTTGCACCAGAGAAGCAATAAACTTCAAAGCTTTTTCTCGCCTTTTAACTTCATCCCGGGGCGACGTGACTAACATTAATTTTCCCGATATTTTTTATTGTTTTTTTCCGGGTTTAGGACTATGGCACTGTCGGCTGAGTTCTGCAGGGCAACACTGAAGCCTGGTTCGGCTCCAATAACTATGGTTTCCTTACCGTTTTCTTTAGCCTTGTTAATTATGGGTAAAAAATCAGCATCACGAGTCATTAGAGCAACAATATCAATATTAGGATTGTAAATAAGCTCCATAGCTTCAACTGCCATGTAAACATCGGTATCTCCGGCCACCACAATGGGTGTGAATCCCTGGTTCACAATGGCTTCGATGAGTTTGTCAGAGGCATACTGGTTTAAGAGAACCTTACCCACCCTCATGTTACCATATTCGGCTATTATGTCCCGCACCAGATCCAGGTCGAGATTGAATTCTTTACGGAGCATGTTAGGGCCATCCACCAAAAGTCCAATGGTTTTTGATCCAGATTCACTCCTTTTTAAAGGTATATAATCTTTAAGAGAAGTTAATCTCTCGAAACTACGCATATAATTCCTCCTATCATTGTAATCGTTTTAAAAATCAGGTATTTGAAAAAATCGTTGTTAACTGCTTAACCTAACTTAAAATCCGGCTTAAAAAAGCCAGTTGAAAGGTCGCATTTATAAATATCGATGTTAAATTGATTTTTTTCAAAAAGCCTGATGATGTGCTATGCACTTACTTTATGAATCTTATGCATATATTAATTTTCACCAAAAAATCATTAATACTTCATCCCTTTACGGTAAAAAACCGGGTGACACCTTCTATCACCTGTAGGCAGCGGCTTGCCAACCCATTAATCTTACTACTTAAAATTTTATTCTATTTCCAGGGTGAAATCGTCTTTGAAAAGTTCGTTAATAATTTTTAACTCCTCTTCAGACAAAGAACAGAGCTCTACATCGTACATGTCCCGAAAATAATATTCAGCACTAACTATTCCCCCTGAATCACCCATATAAAGGAAAAGGCCATCCACAAACTCTTCAGGGTTAGATGAGGGTAAGAAAACTTCCACCCGTATCATAATTTCTGATCCCGGGATGTTTTCGTGCAATTCCTTTTTTTGGGCCTCACTATTTAGGGCGAACTTAAACTCTTTTATGCGGGACTGAAGTGCTTTTTTTATTTTAGAATCATCGTTACTCATAAATTCACCATACAAATAAAATCTAAGTATATTTTTTAATAGTATTCCCTTCTTAAATAGATGCCCTCTACCAACCGGAAACCATTTCTAGGGTTTTTAGTAGATAATTTAATATTTTTTTGGAAAATTTCATGGTGTCTATATATATTATTAGTGTAAGAAGAACCTACGGAGATTTATATGACATATATAACATTATCCTATCACTTGGAAAATGATTCGCCCGTTCATAAAGGACTGGTTCAACCCCAAATATTACCTAAAAGTCAGATCACTGATGGAGAATACTACAATAGTTACCTAATACACGTTGAAAACCATAGTGGAACCCATGTAGACGCTCCGGGCCACTTTTTAAATGAAGGTAAGAAGATCGGAGATTACTACCCCGAGGAGCTGATCTACCATAATCCACTAATTCTTGACTGCCCTAAAATGGATAATGAACTAGTAACCATTCCCGACTTGGAAAACATTGAATTAAGTGGTGTGGACTGTCTTTTTTTCAAGACTGGTTTTGGTAAATACCGAGCTAGCAACCGGGAGCGATATTTAACCCAGAACCCGGGCGTGTCTCCGGAGTTGGTGGGGTGGATTCGCAAAGAATATCCTAAAATCCGCGGCCTGGGTATAGACGCCATATCCCTGTCCCGCTTTCAGAACGTCAAGTCGGGGATAGAAGCCCATTTAAATGCCTTTAATAAGGAAGAATATGGAGGCCCACCATTACTTCTAATAGAAGATCTAAATTTAACTGTTTTAGAAAACCCACACCAAGTAAAAAAAATTATTTTAGTACCATGGCAGCTAAAAGAAGTAGATAGCGCCCCCTGCACCGTGCTGGCCAGAATTTAAAGGATACATTTTCAGGATTTACATCAAGAGGGAACTTTTTTTATCACCAAGGTATCCCGAACCAGTTGGAATGCATCTCCCGTGGTGGGATCAAAGTACAGGACTAGAGTCTGATCTCCCGGACCTAAAAAAATGTAGATATATCTTCCCTCTTCGTCCTGAGCTGTTAAAGCCGCTCTACCCGCAACGGTGCTGTTAGTAGCGTTAGGGAATTGATCTAATAAGTCTTTTTTACTGTTACTGGCAAAATTTAAGGTGGTAATCATACTGCTGTTAGTACCGTTTTTGTATATCTGGACCAAAAGATTATCAGACGAAGAAACATCGACCACTACCATTCCCGGAGGATAGCTGAACTTCACCCACTCATTTTCAAAGGTACCATTCCCACCAGAGGGGTTGTTGTTGGTGCACCCGGAAGATGCCAACACCAGAAAAAAGCCGGCAATCATGATTAATATTTTATATTTCATCTTTCAAACGCCTCGAAGTGGGGTTCAGCTTGTGTACTTTTTATTAATTTCTCTGCAGCGGCTATTCGTGAATCATCACCACTAATCAAAAGCCATATTGAACCTTCTGCCCCACCAACTCCTCCTGCAACTACCAGTTCAGCTTCTGCCCCGGTGAGGAGTTTGATTGCTTCAATTTCAGTGAATACTTCACCGGGGACTGTTAAAAGGCGCGGTCCTTTTATTCCCGGTTGGTTAAGCTTAAGGGATAATTTATTAAGATTAGTGTGGACTCTTTTTTCCAGTCCAACCGGTAGTATGAGTCTGACTCTCCGGCCCACCACGGCCGGTAGTGAAGATAGGATGGTGCCGCCCTGAGGGTGGCCAATGTAGATGGCTACCTGTTCCAGTTCAGGGTTGATAGCGTTAGCACCCTTAAGAATAATGTCTCCTTCTTGTAGTTGGTCGGCAACATCAAAAATGGTTTTACCCTCCTGCCAGATACCCTCAGAAATTATAACATCCCCCTGAAATCCCATTTCATCAGGGTAACGTCCGTCGGGTTTGAGTGGCGCTCCCGGGGGAAGCACAATACCCCGAAAGAATCTACATTTGGAAAAGTCTTCTTCCTGGTTAATGGACTTTAATATCTCCTCGGCCACATAACCATTGGTAGTACCGGCGATGATTACTAATGTGCCGGATTTAAGTGTCTTTTTTATCTCCGGGTGAGCGGCTAGGGCTAGAGCTATTAATCTTTTACCTGATGCCGGCGTGAGGAGAAACTGTTTCATGTATAATATGATTTGTTTTAAAAACATATTAAATCATATACAAATAAGTTGGAAAATTGGCACGCAGTGCATCCGATAAAGCAAGACCGTTACAAAATTAAGATAATGGACAGAGATCCCCCTTCTTACTCCGTAGGGAAAACTGCGAAAAACAGTTCTTTAAATTTATTGAGTAGTTCTTTTGGAAAACTTAAACCTACACAAATAATCAGAACACCGGTTCCTATAAAATTGTCTTCATTATTAGAGTCTTCTATGACTTGTTCATCGAAAACTAACTTAACTTTAGCTTCTTCTTGCAGGAAATTCCAGAGCGTTTCTCGGTTATAACCATCCGCATTTACTGCAATATTATTTCGTAAGGCTAACTGTAAAAATTGTTTCCAATCCTGAAAATCACAAAATTCTATCCAGATGGACCCCCGGTAATCAATACAAGAATTGCAGGTATCAATTTCCCAGTGAAAGAAGTTTTTAATCACATCTTCTAATCCTTCGTCAACCAGAATGTAAAAATCATCCTCAATTTTAACTTCTATTTGTTTATGTCCAGTCATGGCACTACATTTGATTTTTAACCTATAACTTATTTTGAACTTTCAAAATTTACTTCGTCATAGGATTGTTTAACGAACTAAACTGAACTGTTTTTTATGGAATCCGATGAATGTCATCATGACCATGATCCCATTCAACACATTCATATGGATATTTTTATCAAATTGTCAATCCTATGGAAATAATAACTATTTGTCTGTTTTGGGTGTATTTAACTCTCTATGTATCTTGTCTAAATCAATGAAAATAACTTTATCTCCTAATGATTCGATACATTCATTATCAGAACCAATATTTGCAGCAATTAAGACTACACTTTTACTTCCGTATATCAATTCCTGAAATACTTTAAATAAATATTTCCGACAATCTAAAACTTCATTTCTTTTTCCAAAAAGTTCATCAGCCTCATCAAAAAATAATATTACATTAGTATATTTTGGATCGTCAAAAATTCTCTTAAGATTTTCCTCCGTTTCTCCAATGTATTTACTAATTACTTGAGATAAATCTATTTTATACAAATCTAAACTCGCTCCTGCGGCAATTGCTTCAGCAGCCATGGTCTTTCCAGTTCCAGATGATCCTGATAATATAACCGTAATCCCTTTAGTATATTGGCAAAGGTAGATGAGCTTATTAATGTCCTTTAATGGTTCGCAATGCTTTATTTCCATGAGCCAAGTAAAAAGCTCTACAAAATTTATCCATGGATCTACGTTATGATCTGCCCATTCTGGGGCTTTAAGTGGTATTAGCTTACTCGCTTCTTCTACGAGTTCTTGGAAAGACTTATTATTGAGATTTGGTTTTGGAAGCGTCATTTTAATCCAAGTATCCTGAAAATGAAATTAAACAGTTACTCCATAGGCTTCGACGATTGCTTTTTCAGCATATTCCATTGATGCATATGCAAACCCGTTATCTCCCCATTTTGTTCCCCAGCTGTTTCTGATTATAAAAGTATCTTTGGTGTATCCTACAATAGCGACTGCGTGTCCGCCTGGTTCTTTGAGAGGCTGGAATTTTTCTAATATTCCCTTAGTATTTTCGGCATTTATCCAAGTATAGTCTACACTCTATGTTCATTACTCTCATTCCCAGTAATCACATTCACTCTACTTTATTTATTATAGTCTGCCTATAAATTTTCTTAACTAAAATGGGTATTATTCTATAAATTTGTATGTTTTCAAATGGGTGTTGCTTAATTAGTATAGTCACTCCAGAATTGCAAAATAAGTTTCACATTCGCCAAGCGATAGCTGAATATATGGAAAATAATCAATGGGTTTTTAAAAAAGTAAAAAAAGGAAAAGAAAATCTAGACGGCTATTGTTCTGGCTGAGTCAGTTTTTTTGCCATTGGTATATACTGTTAGAATATATGTGTTCCCTGGTTGTGAGAAGGATTGAGCCCCTCCGATGTTAGTATAATGTCCGCCGGGTGTGATTGGTCCAGAACCACTAGCTAATACTTCTTTTGAACCTTTTGCAGTTATTTCCCAATTTTCATTACCTGCAGCTCCATCAGTCCATAACACTGCAGCACAATTACCATCAGTCACAGAAAAGCTGGTGATTGTAACTCTTCCAGGGGCTGCCGCCGCTGCTATGGATACAGTAGCTATAACCAT
>JAUYBK010000028.1 GCA_030693105.1 Methanobacteriaceae archaeon
TACTACCAGCCCGAGGCCTACGTGCCCCGCACCGACACCTACATTGACAAAGAATCATCCGTCAACGAAGAAATTGACATGCTGCGCCACTCCACCACCCAGTCCCTCCTATCCCGGGACGATGTTATTGTGGTAGCCAGCGTATCCTGCATCTACGGTATCGGCGCTCCGGAGGACTATGGAGACATGATACTGCGTCTGGAAATTGGGGACCACATGGACCGGCAGGATATACTCTCCAAACTGGTGGAAATGCAGTACGAACGCAACGATGTGGACTTCTCCCGCGGAAAGTTCCGGGTCCGGGGAGATACCATCGAAGTTTTCCCAGCCCAGGGAAAAACCCCCCTACGCATCGAATTATTCGGAGACGAAGTGGATGGCCTGTCCTTTATTGACCATGTTAGAGGTCGGGGTACCCGGGAACTGGAGAAGATCACCATCTTCCCGGCCAAACACTTCGTTACCAGCCAGGATAAAATGGAAAAAGCCGTGAAGGACATTAAAATAGAACTGGAAGAGCGTTTAGATGAGTTAAAACTTCAGGACAAGCTGGTGGAAGCACAAAGGTTAGAACAGCGCACCCGTTTTGACCTGGAGATGCTGCAGGAGATGGGCTACTGCAACGGAATTGAAAACTACAGTATGCACATGTCCGGTCGCAAATGGGGACAAACTCCTTATTCCCTCCTGAGATACTTTCCCGATGACTACCTGACCATCATAGATGAGTCCCACGTAACAGTACCCCAGATCAGGGGGATGTACGCTGGTGATCGGGCCCGTAAAGAGGTCCTGGTAAATTACGGGTTCCGCCTGCCCTCTGCTATGGAAAACCGGCCTCTGAACTTTCCAGAATTTGAGAATCTCCAGAACCAGGTGGTGTACGTGTCGGCCACACCGGCAGCCTACGAAATGGACCGTAGCCGGCAGGTAGTGGAACAGATCATCCGTCCCACCGGATTGGTGGACCCCGAGGTATTAATACACCCGGTGAAGGGTCAGGTGGACCACCTCCTGGGAGAGATCAAAAAAAGGGCAGACCGGGACCAGAGGGTGCTGGTAACCACTCTGACCAAAAGGATGGCTGAAGATCTAACGGACTACTACGCCCGGATGGGAGTGAAGGTGCGCTACTTGCACTCCGAGATCACCACCCTGGAACGGGTGGATATCATCGACGACCTGCGTCGGGGTGAATTTGACTGTCTGGTGGGTGTTAACCTTCTAAGGGAGGGGTTGGACCTGCCCGAAGTTTCTTTGGTAGGAATTCTGGACGCGGATAAAGAGGGTTTCCTGCGGTCGGAGTCATCACTTATTCAGACCATGGGCCGGGCCGCCCGGAACGTGAACGGCCAGGTAATGGTCTACGCCGAAAAGATAACTAACTCCGTGCGTCGTGCCGTTGATACCACCAACAACCGGCGTAAGCTGCAGGTGGAATACAACCTTAAGCACGGTATTACTCCTAAAAGTACAGTGCGTTCGTTAAAAGAGAAGACCAAAAAGAAAGACATCATACTCCGGGACGACGTTAAGAAAATGCCCCGGGACGAATTAAGACTTATGATTAAGGATTTAAAAGAAGATATGAAAGAAGCAGCTGTTCTATTAGACTTTGAAAGGGCAGCAAAACTTCGTGATAAAATACTGGTATTGGAAGGAGCTTTAGACTGATGAAAAAGAAGGATAATATAGTTATTAAGGGTGCCCGGGAACACAACCTCCAGAACGTGAATATAGATATACCCCGGGACCAGTTAGTGGTGGTGACCGGGATCAGTGGGTCCGGGAAGTCGTCACTGGCATTCGACACCATATATGCAGAGGGACAGCGCCGCTACGTGGAATCGCTCTCGGCCTACGCCCGTCAGTTTTTGGGGCAGATGAAAAAGCCGGAAGTAGACTACATTGAAGGTTTATCTCCGGCCATCTCCATTGACCAGAAGACTACTAAAATGAATCCCCGTTCCACCGTAGGAACCGTTACAGAAATTTACGATTATCTCCGGTTGTTATATGCACGGATTGGCCTGCCCCACTGTTATCAGTGTGGTAAACCCATATCCCCGCAGACTGCCAGTCAAATCGTAACCCAAATACTCCAGGAACCCGAGGGAACCAAAATTCAGGTCCTGGCTCCGGTGGTTAAAGACCGTAAGGGAGAGCACCAGAAGGTGTTTGAAGATTTGAGAAAACGAGGTTTCATCAGAGTGCGGGTGGATGGTGGGCTGGCCAGCCTGGAAGAAGATTTTAACCTGGAGAAGAACTTCAAACACAGCATCGAAGTAGTGGTGGACCGCCTGGTTATCCGCTACGACCACGACTTCCATACCCGACTGGCAGATTCAGTGGAAACTGCCCTGGAGTTAGGGGAAGGTCTGGTCATGGTTTCCCATGTGGATGGTGCAGACAAACTGTACAGCGAACACTTTGCCTGTGTGGACTGTGGAATTAACTTTGAAGAAATAAGCCCCCGGATGTTTTCTTTTAACAGTCCCCATGGGGCCTGTCCGGAGTGTAACGGTTTGGGGAGTAAGTTGGAAATCGACGCCGACTTGGTGGTACCGGAACCAATTTTAACCTTAAACGAGGGGGCCATAGTGCCCTGGAGCAAGTCCAAACACCGGGAGAACTACTACGGACAGATGCTCCGTGCCATAGCAGACCATTACGGTTTTGAAATGGACACCCCCTTCCAGGATTTACCCCACGAATATCAAAATATCATCCTCTACGGATCTTCCGATAAAATTGAATTTAACTTCCGGCGTAAAAACCGGAATCACAGTGTTAAACGTCGTTTTGAGGGCGTGGTACGGCGTATGGAACGGATTTACATGGAGACCAAGTCCAACTACATGCGCAGTTACATGGGACACTTCATGAGCGACCGAAAGTGTCCGGCTTGTGCTGGTACCCGTCTGCGCCCCGAGAGCCGTTCGGTAACGGTGGGTAATAAATCTATCACCCAGGTGGTGGAAATGCCCATTAAAGAGGCTAAATCTTTCTTTGAAAGTTTAAAATTAAAGGAAAGAGAAAACTTCATTGGTCAGGAGATATTAAAGGAGATCAACGAACGACTCCGCTTCCTGGTGGATGTGGGACTGGATTACATCACCATGGGACGGTCTTCAGGAACTTTATCGGGTGGCGAAGCCCAGCGTATCCGTCTGGCCACCCAGATCGGGTCGGGACTGGTGGGTGTGCTCTACATCCTGGACGAACCCAGCATCGGTCTCCATCAGCGGGATAACGCCCGACTCATCGAAACGTTGAAAAAGCTCCGGGACATTGGTAACACCCTCATTGTGGTGGAACACGACGAGGAAACCATCAACTCGGCTGATCACGTGGTGGACATTGGTCCAGGGGCCGGGGAGCACGGTGGAAAAATAGTGGCAGTGGGGACGCCCCAGGAAATTATGGAAAATTTGGAATCATTAACTGGAAGATATCTTTCCCGAAAAGAAAAAATTCCCATTCCTTCCCAGCGCAGGGCCCCCCATGGCCATCACATTACTTTAAAAGGGGCCCGGGAGCATAACCTCCAAAACATCGATGTGGAATTTCCACTGGGAGTTTTCTCTTGCATCACCGGGGTTTCCGGGTCCGGGAAAAGTACCCTCATTAACGAGGTGTTCTACAAGAGCCTCTACGGTAGATTAAACCATAAACACACCCACCCCGGTAAACATGATGATATCATCGGTGCGGAGAATGTGGACAAGGTTATAATAATTGACCAATCCCCCATCGGACGGACCCCCCGATCCAATCCGGCCACCTACACCGGAGTCTTTACCTACATTCGTGAATTACTCTCGCAAACCCCGGAGTCCAAAAAGAGAGGTTATAAACCGGGCAGATTCAGTTTTAACGTCAAAGGCGGTCGTTGCGAAGCTTGTAGTGGTGATGGGATCATCAAGATCGAGATGCACTTTTTAGCCGACGTCTACGTGCCTTGTGAGGTCTGTAAAGGTAAGCGCTACAACCGGGAAACGCTGGAAATCCGTTACAAAGGCCGCAACATATCTGAAATTCTGGACATGACGGTGGAAGAGGCCCTGGACTTCTACCAGAACATACCCCGCATCCAGAAGAAGTTGCAAACCCTGGACGATGTGGGACTGGGTTACATCAAGTTGGGACAACCCGCCACCACCCTATCCGGAGGTGAAGCCCAGCGGGTGAAGCTGGCCAAGGAACTGAGCAGGCAGAGCACGGGAAGAACACTGTACATCCTGGATGAACCCACCACGGGCCTGCACTTTGCAGATATAAAAAAGCTCTTGCAAGTTTTAGGAAGGCTGCGAGACTCTGGAAATACAGTTATAGTTATTGAACACAACCTGGACGTTATAAAAACCGCGGACCACATCATCGACCTTGGTCCGGAAGGAGGAGACGAGGGTGGCCGGGTGGTTGCACAGGGAACACCAGAAGAAGTGGCAGAAAGTAACACTTACACTGCTCAGTTCTTAAAAGCTGTGCTAAACGACCCTCGAGAGTTAATTAAAGATAAAGTTGCATCGGAAGGTGAATCTACACCATCTAACCAGTAATATCCACCTCTAACCAGGGAATTAGGTAGGAACTTGACATAAATTCCTCCTTGATTTTTTTAATACCAATGATTCTCTTTTAACTTTACTGATTTTATGAAAAAAGAATAGATTTTTAAACTAATTACTTTTTAAGCAGTTAATTTTGTTCTTTTTATGATTTAAACTGCCCGGTAACTTAGAAAATTATATAAAGCTACTTTTTAGGTTTTTTTAAAGTATTGGAGAATTACTAATTAATACCCCCTGGTGTTAATTTTCACCTATAACCAGCCCCGGTGAATAAATCTCGAAAATTAAGATGAAAGATTTATTACATTGTGATGCTGTTATAAATTACAGGGAAATATTAATACCACTATAATTCAAAAGTAAAAGGGGGATTTAAAGAGTGTTTGGTCTTGTTGTAGTGCCAATGGCGGCTTCACTTCCTACTACGCTAAGCGAATTAGGTTCGTTATCTGAGAACTACTTCCGTCTTCTTATTCTGATAATTTTTGTGGTTATTCTTGCCCTTTTAGCAGAACGGATCGAAAAAGTTCGAAATCTTCACGACCTCAACCAAAAACTGGGGAAACAAGCGGAAGAACTTGAGGAAGCCAATGAAGAACTGGAAGCATTTGCTTACTCGGTATCTCACGACCTTCGAGTTCCTTTAAGAGCTATTAACGGGTTTTCTAGAATCCTGGTGGAAGATTATGAGAGTACCCTGGACGAGGAAGGAGTGCGACTTCTTAACATTGTTCGGGATAACACTGCCAAGATGGGGCATCTTATTGATGACATTCTGCTTTTATCCCGGGCCGGTCGTCAGGAGATGAAAGAGTCTGAAATAGACATGAAGGACCTGGTTAAGAGCGTATGGGAAGAGCTCCAAACGGATTGGGAAGGAAGAGAAATAGAGTTAAAACTGGAAGAAATGCCTAAAACCCGGGGTGACCGGGCCCTGCTTACCCAGGTATTTCAGAACCTGTTGAGCAACTCCATCAAGTTCACTCGTGAAAAAAACCCCGCCCTGGTAGAAGTAGGTGCCCAGGAAGATGAAGATAAAATTACTTATTACGTGCGAGATAATGGGGCTGGTTTTGATATGAAGTACGTTGAAAAGCTTTTTGGTTTATTCCAAAGGTTGCACAGTCCAGAAGAGTTTGAAGGAACTGGCGTGGGACTTTCGATTGTACAGCGCATTGTCAAAAGGCATGGCGGCCGAGTATGGGGTGAAAGTGAGTTGGATAAGGGGGCTAGTATTTATTTCACACTGCCCAAATTATAACATGTACTTGTTTAGCGAGGGGTCAATAGCATGGATATTAACGAAGTTGATATTTTATTAGTGGAAGACAACCCTACCGACGCAGAACTCACCACCCGGGCTCTGAAACGTAAAAACCTGGTTAATAATATGGTATGGGTTAAGGACGGCGCAGAAGCACTTGATTTTCTATTTGCAACCGGTGATTATGCCGAAAGGAATCCAGAGGAGGTGCCTAAACTTATACTATTAGACCTTAGAATGCCTAAGGTGGATGGTATGGAAGTATTGCACCGGATAAAAGCAGAAAAGACCACCAAAAAAATACCAGTGGTGGTTTTAACCTCATCCCAGGAAGATCGGGATATTGTGGAAAGTTATAAACTGGGAGTGAACAGTTATGTTAGCAAACCCGTGGAATTCGATGAATTCATTGACGCTGTTTCCACTCTGGGATTGTACTGGATGTTAATTAACAAACCCCCCTAGTTGATGATATGGGCGAAGAAATAAAGTTTTTAATATTGGAAGACGTTCCTCTAGATGCTGAGCTGGCTGAAAGGGAACTCAAAAAGGAAGGGCTGAACATTTCCACATTAAGAGTAGAGACTGAAGCCGACTACCTGAGGGAACTTCAGGATTTCCAACCAGACCTCATACTGGCGGACCATTCCCTGCCCCACTTTGATGGAGTGACTGCTCTCCAATTAACCCGGGAGATAGACTCCCAGATCCCTTTCATATTTGTCAGTGGTAAAATTGGCGAAGAATTTGCCGTGGAAATGCTTAAAGAAGGCGCCACAGATTACGTGCTTAAAAGTAACCTCTCCAAGCTCCCGCACGCTGTCCAAAGGGCCTTAAAAGAATTCCAAGAACAAATGGAAAGAAAGATTACCGAAAAAGCCCTTTTGGAGAGTGAAAAGAAATACAGAACTCTTTTTAAAGAAACCAAAAATCCCATACTGGTATTTGACGAAGAAGGAAATTTCGTTGACTGCAACGAGGCCGCACTCTCTTTCATGGAAATGGATCGTTTAGACCTTCTGAACCATAATATAACAAATTTTAT
>JAUYBK010000115.1 GCA_030693105.1 Methanobacteriaceae archaeon
ATGGTGCCGTCGCCACCCACCGCTATAACAATATCCGTGTCCATATCCTGGAGTTGGCATGACATTTCAGGAGGCTTACCAAGTTTCAAACCAAGAGTTTTGTCTAATACAATTTCCACGCCCTTTTCTTGCAGAAAGTCAATTATCTTACTTGCAATTTCTACAGCTGCCTCCACATCGACCCGAGCTACGATTCCAAAACGCATCAAATCCCCCCTAAAATTCCCATAATATCTTGATGAATTTCTTTATTCCCGGATGCCACCAAAGCAGTCTTTTCGATAACGCTCAATTTAGCGTCCAGATGGTGGCAGTTCTGGTCAGTGACTGTGCCACCACTTTCTTCCACAATTATTTTAGCAGCAGAAACATCAACAATTCTCAAGTTTTCCCTAATATCCACAAAAGCATCGTAGGTACCGTCGGCCACGTAACAGATTTCTATGGCCACTGCCCCCAAAGTCCTCATTCTTCTTACTGCCTTGCAGAGTGGTTCCAGTCGATTCATATCTCCCCTATAAACGTAAGCCCCTACCGAAGAACTGGATATATCTTTGCGCTGAGATGAACGTATTTTTTGGCCGTTTAAGAATGCTCCTCTCCCTTTAAATCCGTAATAAAAATCTCCCGTGGCAAAGTTTTTTACCATTCCCATGGTTACATCCCGCAGGGTAGGGGCATTCGGGGAGTTCGAAGAGATATCAGCCACGGCAATGGAAATTCCATAGGCAGGAATGTTTTTAATGGCATTACTGGTTCCATCCAATGGGTCGACCACTAAAATTGCTTCAGCAGGCCCTTTACCAATTTTAACTTCACCTATTTCTTCACTGATGAGAAATACTGGTTTCTTTAGTGTTTTCAGGACCGCCGTTACCTTTTCCTCCGCCACCAGGTCAATGAAAGTGGAAGGAGTGCCATCGGCACCCATTTTTACGATTTCTCCAGCCTTAGAAGTTCCAATAAGAGGTTTAACTGCATTTTCAACCTCCAGTATTATGTTCTGACATGTTTTATTCCAGAATTCAATTTCTACTTCTTTCAAAATACTAACCACCCTCCAGATAGGCTTTATTGTCGTTTTTGGTAACTCCCTAATCCAGTAAAAATACTTATCATTCTTCCTGGTAGATGAGTGCAGCCACGGCAGAACCCCTCTTTATTACTTTATGACTAACTGACTCTATGATGATTTCTGTTATTAGCAGCCCCCTTACATCCATCATGTAACGGGCCATTTCCTCTGCTTCCTGCGTAACTTCTTCTGTGTTGCGATTAACTGCAGAGTGTTCCACCACACAGCCCAAGCTATTACCAAGAGCAACAGCTATCACCGCAGTAATAAAGTCACCCTCCCGGTCCGAAAATATGTGAGATAGGACACAGTTCACCATAGCCCCACCTTCCAATTCTGGGAGTTCAACTACCTTTGTTCCGCCAGGAACTATACTTGAAACATTAATGAGGTTTACATCCCCAATTCCAGCATCTAAAAGCGCATTATCAAATGTATTAAGTTTAGTGGGGCCTTCTGCCCTTCCGGAGGTAATAAAAACTTTCATTTTAACCACTTAAAATTTAAATAGGGAAAAAATCATAGGCAATTCTATATGTTGCCGGGGTGGTCTATTAAGTTTAACACCCCTAACTTAAAGGTGTGGTTAACTCACAAGTAGAGTTTTCTAAAAACATCTATATTTTTAATATCAATAAAAAGAAATTAATATTTCCATTCTGATTTTAATCAGAGGATATTAGGGAGGCAATAGAATGAGTAAGAAGGTTGTAGAAGTTAAGACTCTTAAAGTAGGAAAATATGCCATATTTGATGGTGAAGCATCCAAAATCACCAGTATGCAAACTTCATCTCCAGGTAAACACGGTGCAGCAAAGGCTCGAATAGAAGCTGTTGGTATTTTTGACGACCAAAAACGGAGTATTGTTAAACCAGTAGATTCCAAGATCGACATCCCCATCATCGACAAAAGAGCCGCCCAGGTCCTTGCCATAATGGGTAGCGACATCCAGTTAATGGATTTAGAAGACTATAGTACCTTTGAGATCCCCATACCAAATGAACTGCGGGACCAGTTATTAGAAGGTGCCGAAGTGGATTACATCGTGGCCATGGGAAATAAGAAACTAATGAGGGTTAAATAGGGTTAATAACCCACCCAAAATCCCCTAATCATAATTTTGAGGATATCTTGATGCTTTTTTATGCAGATAAAGCCCTTAAATTTGCTTTCTCAAAAGATCTAGAAACTGCAGGCGAAACTATTTTAAACAACCAGGAGAAAGTTTTTGGTCTTCTGGGTGTTCCCTTTGACAGCACCTCTACCTATCAGTCTGGTGCCCGCTTCGGTCCTCTACTTTTGAGGGAGTCTTCTTACAATTTCGAAAATTACCACCTTTATCTTGATAAGGTCCTAGAAGCCACATTCTACGACATGGGAGATGTGCAAACTGTCCCTGGAAACTTTCATAAAACTTGTAAACAGGTTGAATTTACGGTAAAGGAAATTATAGAAAAAGGATACACTCCCCTGGTTATGGGCGGCGACCACAGCATAAGTTACCCTATCACCAGAGCAATTGACATCCATAATGCCACGGTGATTCATTTTGATGCTCATACCGACTTTAGAGATGAGTATGCTGGAGAAAAATATTCTCACGCCACGGTTATGCGGCGAATATGGGAATTGAATCCCCGGGAGATAATTCAAATCGGTATACGTTCTTCATCCTCAGAAGAGGTGAAGTTCGCCCGGGACGAAGATATAGTGCAATTCACAGCTAGGGACGTGAAAAATGAGATGAAAAATGTCCTTAAAGCGGTAGAAGGTGTGGAGGGCCCGGTCTATGTAACGGTAGACCTGGATGTTCTGGACCCTGCCTATGCTCCCAGCGTAGGGACACCCGCTCCAGGAGGTTTGGATCCGTTGGAGCTAGAAACTCTTATACTTAAACTAAAAAACAAAGATGTTATAGGTTTTGACGTGGCAGAGGTTTCTTCATCCTCCGTTGGAGATATTACCTCGATAAATGCTGCTAAAGTAATACTTGACTTTTTATTTTTGCAGTGAAAAACGGAAATTCAAACATTTTTCTAGTAATTTATTTATAGTATTGGTTTAAAGAAACCAATAAGCAAGGCCTGTTATTAATAGGCTAATTTTCTCATTTCAAGATAAAAAAAAGACGTTTAGGAGGATTTACATGAAGACCAGAGAAGTTACTCTTTCCGGCCACATTATAGATTCCTTGACTCTTCCTAAGGCCCTGGACCTGATTATGGATCTGGGTGGAGACTTCAAAATACTGGAATTTGAAGTTGGTAAGCGAAAGAAAGATATCAGCCACACCAGGATACTTGTTACTGCCGAAAGTAAATCCCACTTGGGAGAGATACTCGACGAGCTAACCGAGATCGGGGCAGTGGTAGTAAAATTACAGGAAGTTAACCTGAAACCTTCCTCCAAGGACCGTACTTTACCCTCAGATTTTTACTCCACCACCAATCATCCTACCTCCATACGCTATCAGGGCCAGTGGGTACCTGTAGACGATATTGAAATGGACTGTATGATAGTGGTTAACACGGATAGTAATAAAGCTTCCTGCGTACCCATTGGACGCATCAGGGAAGGTGATCTGGTAGTAGTAGGTAGGGAAGGAATAAAAGTAGAACCTCCCCAGCGTCCTCGGGGTAAAAAAGGTGTCTTTGAGTTCATGTCCAGCGAAGCATCCTCTGAAAAACCTCTCCAGTCCATTATAAAAAAGATAGCAACGGAGATCAGGGAAATTAAAGAGAAAGGCGGCAAAATCGGCGTGGTCTCGGGGCCAGCAGTTGTACACACTGGTTCTGGACCTATACTGGCCAAAATGATCCGAGAAGGATTGATTGACGTTGTTTTCGCAGGTAACGCTTTAGCCACCCACGACATCGAAAGTGCCCTCTACGGAACCTCTCTGGGGACTTGCATAAAAACTGGTGATGCCGTAACCCGCGGACACCGCCATCACATCAACGCCATAAACGAGATAAACAAGGCAGGGTCCATTAAAGAAGCAGTAGAACTGGGAGTGCTCAAAGAGGGTGTGATGTACGAATGTGTCAAAAATAACGTGCCATTCGTATTGGCAGGGTCTATCCGAGACGACGGCCCTCTACCAGACGTTATAACCGATATTATTGAGGCCCAGGACGAGATGCGCAAGTATGTGCAGGACGTGGACATGATGATCATGATCTCCACCATGCTGCACTCCATAGCCACCGGTAACATTCTTCCCTCCCATGTTAAGAGCATATGTGTAGATATAAATCCCGCTACCGTGACTAAACTGGCAGATAGAGGGAGTGCCCAAGTAGTTGGCATAGTTACCGACGTGGGGGCTTTTTTACCCATATTGTACCAGGAACTCAAAGAAAGATAGAAACTAATTTTTTAGATCTTTCATAGAACCAAAATTGGATATTCTATGAAATATTTGTCCTATCAGACTTATGGAGAACTAATATGGCAACACTGGAGGAAAATGGCTACATTAAGATAGTGGACATTAGGGTGGAAAAGAATAAATTAATTTGTCAATTTGATTTTTCATATGATTTAAAAAAATATTTCAAAACAAACATTTTTATTTCCGAGTATCGTGGAAATCTGGAAGACATTGAGAAAAGTATTTTATCTATACCCCCGCTGGCAACCGTTATTACCATTGCATGGGCAACGGGCGCGGACAAATACCTTGAAAGCTTGGATAAAAATTTTTTAGACTCTTTAGAAAAAATTAAGGTCATTTTCAAAAAATGGTTCCCTCAATTCTCGTTTTCAACCTTAATAAAAGTAAAAAAAATCTTTTCACATGAATTTGGTGCCAAAAATTATGGTTTGTTCTTTAGCAGCGGAATTGATTCTTTATCTTCATTTATTAGGCACATCGAAAAAAAGCCTACATTAATTTCT
>JAUYBK010000117.1 GCA_030693105.1 Methanobacteriaceae archaeon
ATAAACCATGTCTACTTAACAATTTTCCCTGACGCCATAAAGATGGATTTACAGAGGTCGGTGCATCAACATCTTCATGTTCTTTGAACAAATCAACCCTTTTGAAATCCCAGACCACATTTTCCTTTTCATCTTTAATAGTATCTTCATCCCAAGTGGCAATAAATCCTCTTTCGACTAATTCATAATCTCTACGATCGTCAAAATCTAATTTAGAAATCATCTCTTTATTTGCAGCTTTTGTAAACTTGGAAGCTTCTTTTCTACTTGAACTAAACTCATAAACCATAATGATCACTTCTCCCGGAATTTACATCAAAATATATAGACATATTATATCTTTTTTTAGTAATAAAAATTTTATTATATATAAATAGATGTTACTGCTGCAAAGGTCTTACCACTACCTGTGGCCATTTGTACCAGTGATTTTTGCCTGGAATTAGCAAATGATTGTTCCAGATTTATTATGGCATCACTCTGGCAGGTTCTCAAGCCCTCTTCAATGATAAAGGGCATCTTTCTTAATCGGCAGCGAAGAGTTTCTTCCTGTTTGGCCCATTCAACTAGTGTTTCTGGTTTATGGAAGGCAAAAACATTTCGAGATCTGTAATCTGGATCTCTTAAATCCCTAAAAAGAGTTTCCGTACCTATAGACTCATAGGCAAATGGCAACGGTTCAATATGTGGAATTTCCTCAGGCATTCCACTGATGTATTTGTCGGATTGAGTATCAACACCAGTTAATGTAGTTCCTTCTGCTTTGGCCTCAATCACACCCACCGCTTTTCTATTAACAAAAAGTAGGTAATCAACCGGACCAGTTTTCATCTGAAATTCTCGAATAATAACCCCTAATGAAGCACCTAAATTGAGGTCCTCAAAGTCTTGAATAACCCATCCAGCAGCTTCTAAAAGTTCATCGATTTTTTTCCTGGCCTTTTCTTCAGGTTTCATTTTTAACACTGATATTTTTGAATTATGTAATATATTTTCATAAATATATAATAATCTAAATTGTTTCTAGCTTAACTCAAAGACAGGATCATTCACTAATCAATTAATATAGCAAATTATTGAAGACAAAATAAGAGAGGAGTTAGGATTATGATCTTAAAACTGGTCCGTGAGATGACTGGACGTGAGTTTGTCCAGAAATTAGAGGACAAATATGGCAATTTGGATAAACTGGACCGTTTAATAGAAAAAGAACCTGAAAATGTACTATATCCTTTGGACCGGGAAGATTGGTTTTACCACCTAAAACACCCGTATGTCACCGTGAAAGAAAAAAAAGAGCATCTTCCTGCAAGCCTTTATAATGGGAAGGGGAGACCTTAAAATGTTAGAAGTTATCAAAAAAGAATATTCCCGCCCCATAAGGAACCTGTCATATAATTCTGAACAAAGATGGGAAAACAGTCCGGCCCCGGATGAACAGATTAAAAAAGGAGGGTCTCTTAAATTAAGATATATCTCTATCGCCGATTAAAACCATCGAAAAAATACACACCACAACCCCATGCGCAAGGGAGAGCCTTAGATAGTTATATCAAATCCAACGGTACCCTGGAAACTATTCTGGGATATAAACCGCGTTTTAACCTGGAGGAGGGGTTGAAACTCACCATCGACTGGTACCAGGACCACTTGGACATTACCAAAAAAATGTATAGCTTCGCTGCGGAGGACTTCTACTAAAACCCCAGTGACTTGACAACCCCGTGATGTCAAAAAGTTTATTATATAATAATCTAATATAAAAAATATTAGCATGAAAATAAATTTAAGGGAGGAGAAAAAAATTAGAAAACTATTGATTCCACTGATAACAATACTTTTTTCAATAATAATATGCAGTTCAGTTTCAGCTGCTAATTGGACGGTTAATCCCGGTGACAACATCCAAACTGTGATTAATGGAGCCAGTAGTCAGGATAACATCACCATTAATACCGGTACCTACAATCAGAACGTCTTAGTTAATAAGAACCTCACCATAGTTTCCAATGGGACAGTTACCATTAACGCCGGTGGCCCAGGGAACTGTTTTCGCATAAATTCAGGGGGCAGTGGATCTACCATTCAGGGATTCCACCTCACAGGTGCCACAACATCAGGTTCTCTTACTTTTGCAGGGATACGTCTCGAAGGAGCATCTTACGTTAAAATTCTTCAAAACACCATGTACAACAATTGGGCTGGAATATTTATGTGGCCTGATTCACGCTACAATCAGATCTATAATAACAACATCAGCAACAACTACCGACATGGAATAAGAATTACCGATGGTTCCGGCTATAACCAGATTTACAGTAACATCATAAACAATAACAACTTAGACAATCAACCCAACAGTGGAACTACTCGCTATGGAGGAATTACCTATTCAAGTGCCGCTCTCGGTTATGATACTATCTACTTTAACCAGATAGTGGGAAATCTCCGCAATCAATTATATGACCCCGACAACACCCTCACTGCGATTAACAATTGGTGGGGTACTAACTCAGCTCCAACTGGAGTATTGGGTGCAACTTACAGTCCCTGGTTAATATTGGGCATAACAGCTAATCCTTATTCTATTTACAATGGACAGACTTCAACAATTACCGCAGATCTTAATCATAACTACAACGGAGTAACATATAGCGATGTGTCATCTTTAGGCCATGTTAAGGACGGGATCCCTATAAGTTTCATCTTCACAGGCTCTCCACTCGGAACACTAAGCATAAACCCAGCAACAACATTGAATGGATTCGCAACCACCATTTTCACTGCCAATACCGCAGGAATATCCCGTGTCAACGCAACCTTAAATTCTGCCAATGTACACACAACATCCAACGCCGCCCAGACACCCTGTAACATACTAATTAATCCCTATGCGGTCTTGACTATTGACAAGCATACGGATAAGTATGACTACAATGTTGGTGA
>JAUYBK010000123.1 GCA_030693105.1 Methanobacteriaceae archaeon
AAGAAAATTGGTTTCGGATGCATCGACACCAAAACGGAGAGGGTGGAAAGCACCCCTAAAATAGTAAATTTCATAAAGAGGGGAATGGATATTATTGGAGAAAAAAACATGATTGTTGACCCTGATTGTGGCATGAGAATGCTGAAACCATCTGAGGCATTAAAAAAATTAAAAAACATGACGGAGGCAGTAGAATGGCTATCCTCATAAGAGCCCCCACTATTAGATCAGGTTGGGAAATCCTGGTAAAGAGAATAATGCAAAAAGGAGTAGAAATTAAGGACGAACGGGGTTCATTAACCCTGGAACTTTTAAACGCCATGGTTAATATCAGGAACCCATTGAATTTGGAGGTTCCTAAAGGTTATTTTTGGAGCGGGGAAAAATTAGAGATGTACTCTAATCAATTCATCTCTCTTGATAAACAGGGATTCGTTTATACTTATGGAAACAGACTTCGGAAGCATTTTCAGGACGTAGATCAGATACAAGAAGCAATAAATCGTCTTAAAAACTGTTCAGAATCTCGAAGAGCCATATCTATCACCTGGGATCCGCCTACCGACACTCAGAATGATGAAGTGCCATGCATGATGATAGTGGACTTCAAAATTAGGGATGGAGGACTACAAACCACCGGCCTATGGCGTTCCCATGACATTTACGGGGCGTGGTTCCCCAATGCAGTTGGTTTGACCCATTTGGCCAGTTATGTGGCAAGTGAAGTTGGGGTAAAAGTGGGAACCCTCACTATCCATTCCATCAGTGCCCACATATATGAGGTTAACTTTGAGGAAGCAGGGAAGGTTTAGTTTCCATTTCTCACTGAAATTAAATCATGCTAGCGAATAAAATAAAAAACCTTAAAAATCACCTGCATATAAAGAGGATATATGTGAAGATAACTTTCATTAGAGGTGAATTAAATGTTAAGCGTCAACCTGGAAGCTAAAAAAACTGTAGATTTAATGATTGAAAAGGCCGAAGAACTAAACCTGGCTGTGGAGAAACTGGAAAACGGTTCGACAATAATCGACGCCGGAGTTAATGTAACTGGAAGTTTCAGAGCTGGTGAAATGTACACCAAAGTTTGTTTGGGAGGATTGGCCGAAGTGGGAATATCAATTCCCGGAGATCTCTCAAAAACCCTAGCACTACCTTCTGTCAAGATTAAAACTGACTTCCCCACCATATCAACTTTGGGGTCCCAAAAAGCTGGATGGTCAGTAAGTGTAGGTGACTTCTTTGCCCTTGGATCGGGACCAGCCCGTGCCCTGTCACTTAAACCTGCTGAAACCTATGAAGAAATTGGATACCAGGATGAAGCCGACCTGGCAATTTTAACCCTGGAAGCAGACACCATACCTGGCTCTGATGTAACCGACATGATTGCTAAAGAATGCGGGGTGGCTCCAGAGAATGTATACATATTACTAGCACCTACCTCTTCGCTGGTGGGTTCTATCCAGATAGCAGGACGAGTGGTGGAAAACGGTACCTATAAAATGCTGGAAGCACTCCACTTCGATGTAAACAAGGTAAAATACGCAGCAGGCATTGCACCCATAGCCCCTGTTGACCCGGACGGCCTTAAAGCCATGGGAAAAACCAACGATGCCGTCCTATTTGGGGGAAGAACTTATTACTACTTGGAATCTGAAGAAGGAGATGACATAAAAGCTTTAGCCGAGAAATTACCATCCTCTGCTGCCGATGGTTATGGAAAACCATTCTACGATGTCTTTAAAGAAGCCAACTTTGACTTCTACCAGATCGACAAGGGCATGTTTGCCCCGGCGGAAGTGTTTATCAACGATCTTCGAACTGGGGAAGTCTTCCGGGAAGGATACGTGAACACTGAACTTTTGGAAAAGTCTTTTGGGTTTTAAAGAATCCAAATTTACTTTTTTTCTTTAAAATAGTCCAATATATTATTTTTTCTCGAATACGGTCACTTATTATATTTTTAAAGAAAATAAGGAAAAAAGAAATTAATTTAGGTAGTTATCTGCTTAATGCTACCTGCTCCGTTGATCTGCTGACTAACTTGTGGATTGCCCAAGTAACTAATTTCTCCACTGCCATTTATGATGGCGTTTAAGATAGTGCTGACATTAACTGTTCCTTTACCTGCTCCATTAATGGTTAAGGTGGTGGTTTTACTCTGTAGTTCCCGTGCCAAGTATTCGCCGGCTCCGGATATAGTGATAGTCTGTTCACTGGTTTTTCCGGCCATAAACATTTTTCCTGCTCCAGATAGGTTCACTATTAACTTGCTGAGGTCTAATCCGGTCATGTTGCATTCACCCACACCGTTAGTTGTCACGGTTAAGATGTTGGTTTTGAGTCCGCTGGATTCCACCTTTCCTGCTCCGGATAGGGATATGGTATTTAGGTCTTTCACGGTCAGATAGAACTTCACGTCTTTGGTGGGGGTGGGTGTGTTGGTGTCATAACTGAGATCTAACTTGTTCACGTTCACGTTGCTCCGGATGTGGGGCACTATGTTATCTTCAGCTTGGATAGTGAGTGATTCCTGGTTTCCCTGTTGGATTATCAACGTACCAATTCCATTTAAAGAAATCTGGTTAACTCCGGCTATATCTTTAGTCTGATTAATGATTTTTCCAGATCCAGTTCCCTGCATGGTACATCCTGATGCTGCCACAACTGTACACAGCAGAATGGTGGCTAAAATATATTTTTTCAAGATATAGGCCTCCCTATTTTATAAACTGAACTTGTATATGTGGGGAGTGATTAATTAAACTTTATAATCCATTTAACCTTTCTCTAGAAGGAATCATACAAATCTTCTTATAAAACCAGTTCGAAATGATTAACAATACGATAACAATTTTACTCCCGAACTTCAGGTGATAAAATGAAAATTGGAATCTGCGATACCACTTTCGCCCGCTACGACATGGCCTCGGCAGCGATAG
>JAUYBK010000131.1 GCA_030693105.1 Methanobacteriaceae archaeon
GTAGATGAATTAGAGAAGTACAAGATCACGGTGGAAAGAAAGAATGGTAAACTGGTATTGTGACTCTTGACACCAGTTTAACTTTTTAAGATAAATATGGTATATTCGAACCTTAACTATTTGACGAAGGAAGGAGGTGAGGCAAGTCTTCTTGTCACAGCATTGAGAATTTATTTGCAAACAGAAAGATATAAAAATAAAAGGAGAATTAAAAGGGGGTAAAAAATGATGCCGCTTAACATGACAGAAAAAGCGATGATTTTTAATTACATTTTATTGACTAATCAGTTGGTTTTAGAACTTGAAGATGTTATGGAAGGTAAAAAATTAACAGAACAGCAAACAGAACAGCAAAGCGAATTATTAGAAGAAGGAGCAAATCTGCTATCACGGATTATTGAGGGAGCAACCCTTGTTGAAGGGAAGGAATTTAAAAATGGTTTGGTTCCGACCATGGAAGGACTATCGATCTACGGATATGCTCTTACAACAATAAGAAAATTAGATTTAATCAAAGAAATAAAAGGCTTTACTGAGTTTTTTGAAAAATTGAACGCTGAAATGCACAAACTTATACAACATCGGAAAAAAGACGAAGCTGATATTTCATTATTAAAAAACTTCTTTCTTGCTCTATGTAGTTCTTTGAGGGGAGACATTCAGAAAGAAAGTTACCCAAGAGAAAAAACCCTACCGCTCAATAGAAAAAAACAAATGAATGAATATTCATACGCCTGAATTAATTGAAGACTATGTACTTGAGATAATCTCACGAGCCCAGGTTATTAAAGGACGATGTGAAAATCTTTTATCAAAGGATTTTGCCTCTGAAGCGCCTAAAAATTTAGCAAAAACCCTCATTAACATCTGCAGTTATTTAGAAAACGCAACTAAATCCATCTATACATCTATCGATTGGGGAAAAATTAATAAAATCGAGCGGAGTTTAATTTCATTACAAACCTCTGATTTTATTGTCAGAGATATTGGATCGCATATACGCTATGTTGATGGAGCACAAACTCAGAAACTTCCATGGAGCTTTATCAGTCCACTTGAAAAATATTTAAAGAAGTTTCGTCCCGATATTGAGATAATGTTTAGACCGCAATGGAAATATAATTACACTATAATAACAATGAATCTTTATGATTACTATTTAAAAACGTTAACGCGATACAAACCCTATGACAAAGAAAAAAGCTTGGAAGATATACTAAAAACACTCAAAAAATCTTTTTATATTGTCTCATTTCCTACCATTGAACGGAAAAATATCCTCCTTCATTGTCTTTTAGGTCACGAGATAGGACACCTTGTAGCAAAAGAATATTTTACTTCGCAACGAAACCAGGAGCTTTTACAATCTATCCGTGATAAAGTTGCAACTATAATTAATAACAAACGCATTGAAGATGGATTCCCAAATGTCCCCCCTCTATTCATTCCACAACTTGCACAACAGGTAAGACAGGCAGAAATAGAAAGGGCTAATAAAATATGGCAAAGGGGGTTAGAAGAAATATTATCCGATATCATCGGTAGTTTTTTATTTGGCCCTGCTGTATTATTTTCAACTTTAGAAATCGCCCTTCAGGATTTGAATGGTTTAGATAAACTACCGGATGAAGACAATAATTATTATCCGCCATGGAGAATGCGTCTTCGGAACATATTTGAAGTAATTAAAGACTCAAAACTCTTTCCATTACAAGAAGATAAATTTAAGTCAAAAAAAGTTGTAAGTAGTGTAACTAAAAGATTCAATTTAATAGAAAATATCATTAGAGAAGAGTCAGATAAGAAAGTAATTGAGAGCAATGACATAGTAAAGTTTGCATATGAGGAGATAGATAAAGATATTATAAAAGCAAAAGAAATTTATGCAGCTAAATTAGAAAGCCTCTCAGTAAAACCCTCTGATTTCTATAAACACTTGCCGCATCTAATAGAAAGAATCGATTATGGCATACCGCCAAACGCTTACGAAAAATCTATCAATGAACGTGAACCAGCAACGATTGTTGAGGTTATTAATGCTGCATGGTTTCATAAATTGTCTTGGGAGGAGCGCTTGTTTGATAAAGAAGGAAACTTTAATGAGGAGATTTGCGAGAAAAGGGACAGAATGAATCGCTTAGCACTAAAGGCACTCGAATATTCTGATATTGAGGAGGATTATATTCAATGGCATATTGAAAAGAGGGGACAACTTCCCAAATATGAGGTTGATGAATAATGAGCGCACTTACCATCAAAGAATTTGTTAACTATATGAATAAAGAAGAAATAAAGGAACGTTTAATTATTACTCCTGTATTCAATCCTTCTGAACTTTTTGATGCCTCTTCTATCAATGTAAGGCTTGGGAATGAATTTATTGTTATGAGAAGACAGTCTTTTCCTCTCTTGAATATCACTGACCAAGACATGTTAGCTACCAATATAGGAAGATATCAAGAAAAGATTCGGCTAAGATATCGGGAAGAGTTTGTGCTCCATCCAAGGCAACTCATAATAGGGAGCACACTTGAATATATCAGCCTTCCTCCAAAATTAATGTGTTATGTAATCGGAAAATCTACTTGGGGACGCATGGGTTTAATCATTGCTACAGCTACAAAAGTAGATCCAGGATTTAAAGGGTGTATCACTTTAGAAATAGTTAATGAAGGAGAAGTTCCGATTATCCTCTATCCAGGAATCCCAGTTGCTCAATTAGTATTTCATGAAACTAAAAGCGAAGCAGAATATAAAGGAAAATATAATTGTCCCACAGGGCCTCAATTTCCAAATTTTACACGAAATATTAAGGACTGGGAATTTTGGTTCCCTCAAAAAGAGTAATTGTTCTTCTATAAAATAAGCCTTTCCTGCAATAAGAATTTCCGTTATTGCGTTTTTGTGG
>JAUYBK010000132.1 GCA_030693105.1 Methanobacteriaceae archaeon
CAGAATGTCTACTTTCATAGTGGGAAACCCCTTAAGTGAAGAAGAAGGCTATTCAACAGGGGGGAGGGGGACGACCCCGCTCATATCTTGTGTTGACAATGAATACTTTAGAAAGGTTAGTGGAGCTAATATAAGAATAAATCTGCTTGCAGTTAGAGATTATGGAGCTCTAAGTTGGCCAGATATTGCTGAATTCCGCATTTCAGATACTTACCTGGGTCGCTTAGGATTACAACGTACTTACACATATCCCTAGGGAGAAAATATGGTATTAGATGAACAAGGACTGGCTAGTGCAGAATTTTTATTTGTTACCCTAATTGCCTTGATAATTATAGGGGGCATGGTCACTCTGGTGGGTAATATAATGAGCAATACCGCCACTGGCGAACTGGGAGTAGCCCGAATTCAGGGTGAAAAAATAGCCACGGCCATAAACACGGCCTACATAAATGGCAATGGATATTCGGTAGATATCAGATTTCCACAGGGAGCAAATTATGTTAATTTCACTGCAATAGTGAATAATACCGGTTATTTAACCATTTATTACCCTAATAAAGCACCCGTCCCCATTAAACTGATAACCACGAGTATTAATCAAACTACTTTATATAGTAACTCTAGTTATAGAATAAATAATACTAACGGAACTATATTTATAGTTAAAATCTAAGGATTAATATGGATCTTCCGAAAGATTGGGAAAAAAAAGCACTAATTTTGGTGGGAGTTGTAGTATTAATTATAGTAATTTATGCTTTTAACCCTTTTGCATCTAAAGCTAACGTTACTACCTCCAATCAGACTGCAAATCCTACTGTGAATGTTCCCATGCCCTTTGATCAGCCAACCGCTAACTCTAATAATACTAATAACAATGGCACCAGCAATGGCACCTTCCAACTTACTGCGGAGCAGGCCAAGAATATAGCAGCCCAGAGCCGTCCGGGCTACACGGCCGGAGATCCCATCCAGGAGACTATAGTAATTAGCGGAGTTAATATCGGTGTTTGGAAAGTTCCCCTCACTAAAACTGGTATGCCATCTAAGACCGTCTACATTGACCTTACTTCGGGTAAAATAGTAAAAGAAACCTAAGTAAAAAACTATATAAATTTCTTTATTTAATGAAACTAGTAACTAGAGTGAGCTAACACCATGGGACCCCTTGCTGTAATATTAATGATAATATTGTTCTTACTTTTAATGGCCTTCGTATTCTCCACCGCACTCTTAACGCCACTTATAGGTAAAAAAAATCTTTTATTTGTACTGGCACTGGGGTTTGTGGTGGGAATAATCGGTGGGGCATTTTTCATATCCCCGGTATTTAACGACATACCAGATATGGCCCGTTATTTTTATCAGTCCACCAGCAACAGTAACGAGATAATCGAAGCAAATATATCCACCGATGTAGACGTGAATAAGGTTATTGCTGATATAAAAAATTTAGAAGGAGTTAAGGGAGTTGAAACGGTGGGTATAACTATGAAAACCACTCCGATAGGTTCGGATTGGAAAAAATCTCTGGAGTCGCGTGCTAGCATTGCTAATCCCAACGTTACCTCTTTGAAGGTGGAAAATAGTGATACTATAACAGTTAACACTAAACCCGAAGCTGATCCTCCCGCTACCATTAAAAGTTTAAAGAACTGGATTATGCTGGTTAGTGGTATTGATTCGCGGTACAGCATAGTGCAGTTGCAGGTGCAAGTGGAACCGGCCCAAGTTGATGAGGTGGTCACCAAGCTGCCTCAACTGCAAGCAGTCGTCACCGGGATCCAGGGGCCCATGGAGGAAAATATACAGGGCCTTAAGAATGCACTGCCTAACCAGTCTAACATCATCATTTTATGTGGGGTTTTAGGCGTCATTACGGGTTTAGTGGGAGTCTTTATTGATTCTATTTTAAAAAACCTGGGAGGGCTCTGGAAAAAATTAAAAGAGAGTAAAAAAAGATGAAGGCCGCTGTACTATTTTCTGGTGGTAAAGATAGTACCATGGCCCTTTACAAGGCATTGGAGAATGGTTGGAAGGTTGAATATCTGGTTTCCATGCACTCGGCCAACCCCCATTCGTACATGTTTCACGTGCCCAACATTCACCTCACCAGTTTACTTGCAGAAGCCCTAAATATAAAAATAGTTACTGCCCAAACCCTGGGCGAAAAAGAAGGAGAATTAAAGGATCTTCGCCGGGTATTGAAGGAGTTAAAAGAAAGGGGTGTTAGGAGTATATTCTCCGGGGCATTATCCTCTACTTATCAAAAATCCCGAATCGATGCCATCTGTCAGGACCTGGGCCTTCTCTCAAAAGCACCGTACTGGCACAGGGACCCCCTGCTTTACATGGACAAGATAATAAAACTAGGTTTTCAAGTAATTATTACCGGGGTGGCTGCCGAAGGCTTGGATGAATCCTGGTTAGGTCGTGAAATAAATCCAGCCGCCCGGGAAGAACTTCAAGTTCTGCACGAAAAATACGGAATCCACCCGGCATTTGAAGGAGGCGAGGCAGAGACCTTAACCCTGGATGGTCCTATTTTTAAAAAGAAACTTATAATTCAAGATTCTGAAAAAGTTTGGGATGTGGACAGTGGCTATCTGGTGGTAAAAAAAGCATTTTTAGCGGATAAATAATATTATAGCAACTAAATAAATTATTTTTTGCTGAAAAACATCATTCTTTACTGCACAGCCATTCAATTACTTCTTCGGGGTCTTCAGTCGTTAAAGTGACCTCTATTTCTCCCAGGGGTGAAAGATCACCATCCACCAGGTTTACTTTACCCACCAAAGCTGCCTGTTTGTTGAGTTTAAATGAGATATTCCCGGAACTTTCACCTTTAAGAAACATTTTACGGGCCGCGTCACGAATCTGACCTTTCTCCAGCTGTTCTTTTAAGGGTAGAAGGCAGTATAATTCTCCGGACAGTGCCACGTATCCCTCCCCGTGCTCCAGATTTTCGCATTCAAACACATTGGAAAATGCTTTTATAACCTTTTGTAAATCTTCGGTGGGATTAACGGGGCTTATGGCCTTTACTTTGCATTTCATTTTTTAGTATGCTCCTTACCAGTTTTTTAAGTTTACCCCGGGGCCCCTCGTTAACCACCATATAATCTGCGGTGGCTATGACATCTCCAATACCAAATTTAAGTTCTCTTTTATCTCTTAATATAAATTCATTTTTATGGGGCGAATCATCAGGTCTCATTCTTCTTTTTAACCTTTTCCAGCGGGTTTTAGGTGTTGAATGCACGGCCAGAACTTTAAATCCTGGAAATTCCTCTTGGAATAGTTCCACTTCAAAGGGACTGCGGATGCCTTCAATTAAGCAAGGGGAATTATCATCTTTAGACCGTATAATCTCTGCACACCGATGGGCGACCACATATTTACCGTGTTCTTGGCGGAGTTTCAGGGCCACGGTTCCCAGGGGTTCATTTCTTTTTTTAGCTTCTTTGCGTATAACGTCCCCCATACGAACAACTTCCATCCCCAACTCCTCTGCCACCCTGGAAACAACTCCTTTACCCGATCCGGGCATTCCAGTAACTCCAAAGACTTTCATGATCTCACACTATCTTTAAAATCGGCCAAAATAAATTCCAGGGACTTTTTTAGATTCTCCTGGTTATCAAATTTTTCCACTATCTCTACTAGTCGGGAACGTTCCTGGACTTTAAGCTTTTGCACCTGTTTAATTAGAAGAGGCAGTGCTCTTATCAGGTTATCTACAATGGTAATGGACGAAGTTTTTGCTGTCCGGGAGATGGGATTAAGTTCTACCGTTATAACGGTCTTACCATTATCTTGCAGTGCCTGGACACGGTCTCCGTCCTCTAATGGTACCAGGACCACATCGGCCTGGTATATGCCTTCCATACTGGCCAAGGAGCGGGGTCCTTCTAGACCATTTAGAGGGAGATATTTTTGGTTAATAGAACCCAATACCTTTTTCGCCCCATTATTTTTTAGTATTTTCTCTATTTTATCCACCCGGTCCGGGGTGCGATAGAAAAGGTTGATTTCAAGGGGTGCCTCAATCTCAGAAGATAATTGTACTACTTCCCTGGCTGATAGGGCCGTGGTATTACCATTAACTGATATGACGGGATGTTTTGCTAAAAGAAGTTGGGTTGCAGCTGCTTCGATGGCTTTCTTAGCCGGGGGAATGGTTTTTTCTCCCAACAGATAGTCGAAAGCTTCTCCTCTTCCGTGGGCTATCAGGCCAGATTCAGCAAGAACACCATTCTTGTGGGCTTCGGATATTTTTTTTCTTAAAATTAGAGAATGATAACGAGGATGGTTTTGGGGTATGTCCTGCAATTTTAATAACTCCAATAATAATAATACTGATATAAACCAATTAAAACAAATTTATATCTTTTCAACGGTCTCTATGATGCTTACCGGTTTGTTGCCGCCGCCACTTAATATCTTTTCTTCTACTTTTAACTTCACATCATCGCCAGTTGTGGCACCGTAGTGGTTGTCAACGATGTATAAGTCGGGCTTAACATTGGCTCGTATATCGTAGTCTACTTTAACGTAGGCCGTGTTCTCGCCAGCTTCGATAACCTTACCAAAGGTGAAGTTCCGGGAATATCTGATGCGGAATATTAAAAAAACCACCATCACGGCCACCACCGCGAATATTAGTATGGAGAGGGAGGGGAAGAATTGGAAGGAGAAGGCCATGACGACGTTGGGGTTGTTACCAACCAGGACTAGTATCAATCCCACCAGGAGGTACATTAAAAAGAAATCGCGATAAGCGTTAAAATCGGGTCCGTACATTAGTTTAACCTTTTTAAATAAGGTGTATATTATGTAACCGGCCAGTACAATGCCCAGGAGTAGGTAGATGGGGAGGGAAACAAAATTAAAAATATGTATAATGGTTAGGAATAAAAAACCTGCCGACACTATTTGAAGGATAAATATGGTTCTTTCTTTTTCTTCTGAGCTGAAAGGTACTGATATGAGTATAACATCGTCTTCAGGAACTTTTTCATCTTCAAGGGTGTTATTTGTGGGGGACTTACTAGGGGATTGGTATTTACTCACTTTCTTTTGGGAAACATCTTTAATATTTGAAAGGTTCTCTTTAATTTCCTCAGTTTTCATTCTTTCCTTAATCTCGTCCCGATTCAAATTCCTAATTTTCTCCGGGAGGTGGGGAATGGCCAGAATTAAAGACCCGATAATAGAGAATAATCTGATTATGATGTTGCCAAATTGATTAAATAACCCCATGAATGAACCTCAAATAAGTTTAATTCACTTTTTTGTGTATAATATGTGTTTACGCTATAGAAATGGTTATAAAACTTCTAGCGTCCAATTTCCATTCTATAGTTACATTATACCATTTTTTAGTAGTATTAGTAGGGCCAACTACCGTAACGTTATAGTTTATACTTCTATTTACATACTTGTTTGTTCCGTTGGAAAGTAAAACGTTCATTCCAATTAACTTGGTGGCGTTATTGGCTGTTATAGTGGCTGGTGGAGGAATATAAACATTTAAAGTCCTTTTAGCACCGGGACCATTAGCATAAACCAGATTAACTGCATCAGCAATACTTCCCACTGCATTTTTGGCATCCGATGACCCGGAAATGTCCATGGTGGCACTTATAGCTGGTTGATACGCGTTAACCACTAACCATCCCATGACAATTAAAATTACCACAACCAGAAGTAGGTACTCTGCAGATGCTTGTCCCTTACGATCCATTTCGCTCACATCATATTAATTATTATATCAACATATTGATTATGAATTAGGAATCATATAAATATTAGTATAAAATGTTATAAAGACCTTGCTGCAGTATGTATGCCAGATCCCCTATAAAAAGGGATATTATGAGGCCAATGAAGATAGAGGGAGCGAAAGGAACTCCCCTTTTAACCCGGACCTGGTCTTTTATTTTACCTTCATTTTGTAAATTTTTTATAAGTTCAATATCTCCTTCAGAGAGTCCTGCCGCCAGCGAACTAACTACCACCTTTCCTTTGTAAGGATTAATTAATGTCATATCTTTTTTCTTAAATGCTTCGGATATTCTTTGGAAGAAACTTTTCTCGTCCCAGTAAACCACTTCATTTTTCTGGTACAGATGGTGGGCCAAAATCATTCCTTCACGGAGGTCCTTAGTGGAGTAATCGTCCTGTAGGGCTTCTCTACTAACGGTGGTAAGAAGTTGTTTTATAATTTCAATCACCATTATGGACACGAAAAGAAGGGCCATACTCGTGATAGTAATCTTGAAATTGTAAAAAAGGGCGAAAACAGTGACTAGTGATATTAAAACTGCTTTAACTTGGTTGGGAAGTTTTGAAATCAGCAGTGATAAGAGGTAGATAAGAATTAAGGACAGTAATATCATCTGATATTGGATCTGTTGGGTTATAAATATGGTGAGGGTCACTGAGGAGGTTATGACCAGGGTTAAAACGATATTTTTCTTCCAAGACTTAACTGGGGCAATTAATTTACCTAAAAGGTGTGGTTTGCTTTTCACGGAAACAAAAAGCACGTATATCAATAAAAAGGGAAGAATAGATAGTATGCTGTTGATAATAATGGTCAGGGTAAATGGATACGATGCTTCCAGGGGGAACTGAACATTAAATACTGAATACGAAATCAGTGCCGGATAAAATGGAATTAGAGCAGCCAGTGCCGTGAATAATTTCACATCACCCCCGGCCCAGGCCCCTAATTTCCAGAAAAGGTATCCTAAAGCGAATATTATTCCAGTAATTATAAGCCCCGCCATGAAATACCAGGGATTTCCAATTAAAAATGCGTAAACACCGTTTAAAACTATCCCCATTCCTATAAGGGGAAATGTTAATTTGTTGGGAATTATTCCCCGGGTCATATCCGTGTAACTGGCATAAAGACAGGCAACTATAGCTATTATGGTGGTTAAAAGAGGAATTGGGAATGTCATGTTAATCATTATTATTTCTTGTTTTTCAGGGCTGCTTCCAGGAAGGATACAAAAAGGGGGTGGGCCCGGTTAGGCCTAGATTTGAATTCCGGATGGAACTGACAACCTAAAAACCAGGGATGTTCCGGTAGTTCCACGATCTCCACCAAAAAGTCATCCGGAGACGCACCTGAAATCAAAAGGCCCTTTTGTTTCACTTGTTCCCGGTATTCGTTGTTGAGTTCAAAGCGGTGCCGGTGGCGCTCTTCAACTACTTCGTTTCGGTAAGCTTTTTGGGCTTTGGTTCCCTCTCGTAGCTGACAGGAGTAGGATCCCAGACGCATGGTACCGCCCATATTTTTAATCTTTTTTTGCTCTTCCATTAGGTCAATAACTGGATAATGAGTGTCTGGATCAAATTCTGTGCTGTGAGCATCTTCCATACCCTGCAGACGGGCAAATTCGATGACCATACACTGCATCCCCAGGCAGATCCCGAAGAGGGGAACTTCATTCTGGATGGAGTAACGTACGGTGTCCAGTTTCCCCCCTATTCCACGTTCTCCGAACCCTCCCGGGATGAGTAAAGAATCAAGATGACTTATTTTATCATTATCCAAACTTTCTTCGGCCTTTATATATTCAATATTTACTTTAACTCCCAGATGGGCAGCGGCGTGTTTTAAAGATTCCCTGATGCTGATGTAGGCGTCCTCCAGCTGTACATATTTGCCCACGATCCCTACACTCACTGAATTGTTGTTCTTTTGAAGTGCATCCACCACACCTTCCCATTCCGACAGATCCTGAGGTTTTGATTTTATTTTTATCCGGTCCAGGATGTATTCTCCCACCTTTTCCTGGTTTAAAATAAGGGGTACTTCGTAAATGGAGCCCACGTCCGGAGCGTTAATCACTGCCTCCTGAGCCACGTCGCAGAAATGTGCAATCTTCCTTTTTAGGGGTTCGTTAATGGGCAGCTCGGACCGGCAGATGATCATGTCTGGATTTATACCCATGCTACGCAGTTCTTTGGTGCTGTGCTGGGTGGGTTTGGTTTTAAACTCTCCTGCTGCCCTTAGGTAGGGGACATAGGTCACGTGGACGAACATAACATTATCATGACCTTCCTCGTTTCTAAGCTGCCTTAAAGATTCTAAGAAGGGCTGTCCTTCAATGTCACCCACGGTACCTCCCAATTCCACCAGCACTACCTGGGCGCTGCTGTCACGGGCTATCTGTCGTATCATAGATTTTATCTGGTCGGTGATGTGGGGAATGATCTGCACGCAGGACCCCAAATAATCTCCCCTTCTTTCCCTTTTAATTACCGAGTCATAAACCTTACCAGTGGTGATGTTGGACTCTCCTGATAAATTAACGTCCAGAAAACGCTCGTAATGACCCAGATCCAGGTCGGTTTCCATTCCATCGTAGGTAACGAATACTTCACCATGCTGGTAGGGGCTCATGGTTCCCGAATCCCAGTTAAGGTAGGGATCAATCTTTATTGCAGTGGCATCCACTCCATATGACCTTAGAATCCTTCCAATAGATGCTGCTGTTATTCCTTTTCCAATGGAACTTACCACACCACCAGTAACCACTATATACTTCGACAGATGAATCATCTCCTAAAAAGACCTTGATTAGTTTTATAGTTAATAGAAAATTATAACATCTTATCTATGGTTTAATCTATAAAAAAGATATGGAATTAATTTTAGAAAGGTTAGATTAACTTCGCTGATAGTTTAGTTTAAGCGTAACTCTATGGAAGGAGAGTAAATTAACTCTATTTAGGGGAGTAAAGTTCCAGCACCTTCTGGTGGGCAGTATACTCCAGATGGTCGTCTAGCTCGTCCAAGTTACAGGCACCGTACTTTCTCTTTAAAGATTTTAAAATTAAATAATCCGCCAGATGGGGATTTTTAGGTAAAAGAGGCCCGTGCAGGTAGGTGCCAATGCAGTTTTTATAGACCATCCCTTCTTTCTGGTCTTTACCATTGTTCCCCTGACCAGCAATTACCGTTCCCAGCGGTTTTAGATCGTGATAAGTACGGCCACCATGGTTTTCAAAACCCACCAGAGTCTCAGGTTTTAGTTTCAGATTGTTTTTGGTAATGATGTTACCAATTAACCTTCCTTCTTCGCTGAAGGTTTCATAATCAAATATTCCCAACCCCGGAACATCCTTACCCTCCGCATCGATGTATTTATCCCCCAAAAATTGATATCCACCACATATGGATAAAAAAACTGCATCGTCTTCTATAAGGTCTTCCATGGTCTGTCGGTATCCTAACAGGTGGGAATAAACCATATTCTGGCCCCGGTCCGATCCACCACCTATAAAAAAGATATCTCCTTCCTCCAGGGGCACTTCCTGACCCATGCTGAATGGAATTATCTTGGCCGTTATCCCCCTCCACTGGCACCGCATTTTAAGGCAAGTTACGTTACCTAAATCTCCGTAAAGGTTCAGTAGATCGGGGTACATGTGAAATATATTAAGCTCCATATTTAATTCTCCTTTAGACTATTATTAGGGCTTCCCTAACCCTGGAAATCTTAAATTTTTAAGAGACTCTCTCAAATGGGACATGAACTTGCCCTTACCTTCCATACGCGCTTTTAACAACTCTCGTACTTGAAATACTGCTGTGTAAGTAGGCAGTATATAAACGGTATTGACTTCATCGTTTAATACCATTTCTAGGGCCTGGTCCATATCTTCTTTCACTTTGAAGTGGTCCGTAGGTATTCCGGTGTATTTAAATCTCAGGGCCATGTCGTAAGGCCTTTTACCAGAAAAATTAATTGATTTTAAGTTTTTAACGTTCTTTATGGCTTCTACTTCTGCGTCCCATATCCAGGACACGTCGGTACTGTCGGCGGGATTGTCGTTGAGGATCATGAGCAAGTTTTTGGTATTTTCTTCTAATGATAACGTCTTTAAAACTTCGCCCAGGCCAATGGGGTTTTTAACCAGGGCCACCTTTACGTTTTTACCGTTGATCTTGAAGTTTTCCATTCTTCCCAGGTAATATTTGAAGCTTTCTATCCGGTTCACTACCAAGTCCAGGTTCATACCAATTTCTCGGGCCGTGGCCATGGCAGCGCAGCAATTATAGGCGTTGTAGATACCTTCGTACTGAAAACTTACATTTATGGACGAATCATCAATCTGGAACTGGAAGTCGTAACCGGGGTCTTTGTAGTCAATACTTTTGATTTCATATTGACGGGAAGGATTACTAAAACCACACTTGGGACAGTTATACTCTCCTAATTGTCCGTAGTTGAAATAGGTGTAGCCTAAACGGGAGTTGCACGACGGGCAGAAATTAGTTTCAACTACACTCTGGTCAGAATTGCTGAACTGATTTTCCCCTACTCCATAGTAGACGCTCCTTTTACCCATCTTCTGGAAGTTGGAAACCAGGGGGTCGTCGGCGTTTAGTATAAGTGTGGTATCTAGGGGTACTAATGATTCAAAAATGTCCTGGAAGGCCTTCTCGATCTCACCGTAGCGGTCCAACTGGTCCCGGAAAAAATTGGTGATAACCACGTAATCTGGTTTAATATCCTGGACTACTCTCTCAAAGGAGCCTTCATCTACTTCAAATACACCCCAATCATAATAGGAATCTAAATCATTTAGATAGGCACTTACTAGTCCCTGGGGCATGTTAGCTCCCCTAAGGTTAGATAATACTGAATATTGGCCCTTTATCACGTGGGTTAGTAGGTTGTTAGTGGTAGTTTTACCAT
>JAUYBK010000139.1 GCA_030693105.1 Methanobacteriaceae archaeon
CTAATTCTGAATGGAATTTTGAGACATAATCAACAATATTATCAGTAATAATAGGATTTGCAGTGTTAATATGTATTTTGATTTTAATTCAAAATTTGCCTTTATTGTCTTTGGGGACGATTTTACTTTTTATTACTTCAATGGGATTTATAATAGTTGGAATTTTAGCATATTTATGTTACATTCCAGAAGAATGGTTATGAATCTATGATTTATAATAAAATCACAACATTATATGCGCTGATGAAAATGGTACAACAATGTAAGTTTAATAAAAACAGTTGAATTTAAAGGTTTAAATGCTACTGGTATGAAATTATCAATAGATAATCTTAAAAATAACCGTGGAAATGTTTTAATCAAGTAAATTAAAAAAAAATGAACATATTAATAATCCCATGTCCCCCCAAATAGCCGAAATTTTGGCACCAGCTGGTTCCATAAATGCCCTCAGGGCCGCTGTTAATGCAGGGGCTGATGCAGTTTACCTGGCAGGTCAGCGTTTCGGTGCGAGGCACTACGCCAACAACTTTGCCCTTGAAGAAATAGAGGATGCTTTATCCTATTCCCATCTGCGAGGGGTTAAAGTATATGTAACAGTAAATACCCTTTTGAAGGATGAAGAACTTCCGGAAGTAGCAGATTATCTTTATTGGCTCTACGAAAAAGGTGTAGATGGAGTTATTGTCCAGGATATCGGTGTTGCGAGTCTAGCCCGAGATATTGTTCCCCATCTCCCCTTACATGCATCCACACAAATGACCATACATAATGCGGAAGGTATTAAATGGGCGGCTGATTTTGGTTTTCAGCGGGTTATTCTGGCCCGGGAAATGAAGTTAAGTCAAATAGAAAAAATTCCTTCTGAACTTTCAGAACGGATCGAACTAGAAGTATTCGTCCACGGAGCTATATGCTATTCTTACTCCGGTCAATGTCTTTTTTCATCTCTTATTGGCGGTAGAAGTGGTAATAGGGGAATGTGCGCTCAACCATGCCGAAAGAAGTACCAGCTAGTATCAGGTAAAAAAGACGTTTGGGGAAAGCCACTTGAGCTTAAAAATGTCCCAATGCAAGGAGATTATCTTTTATCAACCAGAGATCTGGCGATTTATCCTTATCTAGACCGTTTGTTAAACTCTAATGTTTCTTCTTTGAAAATTGAAGGTCGAATGCGTTCACCAGAATATGTAGCAGTAGTGGTTAATATTTATCGAAAAGCCCTGGATTCCATTAAAGGAGGGAATTGGACCCCTGATCAAAAAGATATTGAAGACTTGAAACTTGCTTTTAACCGAGGATTCACCAGGGGCCATATCATGGACGCACCGCCCCATAAAACCATGGAACCAACTAGCCCCGGTAACCGGGGCCTTTATTTGGGTAAGGTCGTAAAAGTAGATAAAAAGGTAAAGTTAGCCACGGTGGCCATAGAAAGCATTATCCGGCCGGGAAAAGGTGACGGTCTGGTTTTTATAAATCCTGAAACCAGTGCAAGAGTATTTGGCAAGGGTCTGGATGCCACTCCCACTGTGGATAAAAGTAGAGTGAATTTTAAAGTTCCGGATTACGTTGAAAAGGGTTTTGATGTTTTCATGACCCGCAAGGCGTCTTTAAAAAAAAGAGCCCTTGATATGATTGATAGTGACTATGACGATTTACTGGTTTTAGATGTTCAAATGAAGTGGGATAAAGATTTATTTGCATTATTGCAAGGTGAAGTATTCTTAAAAGACACAAAAATTTTGGATATTGAATATCAAGCCAATTTTGCTATGGAACCTGCCCAAAAACGACCTCTCAGCAAAAATATTATCCGTGAGCAGTTCTTAAAAACAGGGGGGACCTTTTTTACCATAAGGAGATTAAAAATAGATTATCCTGGTGGTCTTTTCTGTCCCATTTCGGGCCTAAATAGATTAAGACGGGAATTTCTGTTGGAAGTAAAAAAACAACTAATAGAAGCACATAGGCCTGGAGAAAGTGAGCTTAAAACTTCTAAAAAAAATCTTATTAGGATCAAAGAGGATTTAGATGACAAATTAGCCCAAAAAAGCACTTCAACCGTTCCCAATCTTTCAGTCTGGGTGGATAATCAAGAATCATTTTCGGCAGCAGCAGATGCCGGTTGCCATCGGATCTACTTCCAGGCACCAATATCCTCACTAGGAAAAACCAAATCATCCCCTTTTTTAAAATTAATGAAAAAGTTTGTAGACTTAATAAGGGATTCAAAAACTGAGTTAGTCTGGAAATTACCTTTAATAATTGATGAGGGCTATTCTAAAAATTTTAATCCATTAATGGAGGAGTTGTTTGATTGGGGAGTCCGGGGAGTTATGGTAGATGGGTGGGGGGCGTTGCCAGATGAAAATCAATCTCCCCTGAAGTGGTATGGCTCCACTGGGTTGAACGTCTGGAACCACTTAACTGTAAAAGAACTTTCTGGAAGATTTGACAGTTTAACTGCATCTCCAGAGCTTTCTAAAGATGATTTAAGAAAACTTGTAAATTTAAAACATCTAAAATCACCAAATATCAATTTAGAGATTATGGTTCAGGGAAATCTGGAAGTTTTGATAAGTGAAGGCTATTTAGGCATTAATAATAAAAATAAAAATCTAAAAGAAGATTTTTGGGGACTCAAAGACCATAAAGGACATATTTTCCCCATAAATTGGGATTATAAAGGGCGGACACGCCTATTAAACTCAGTTGAACTTTGTCTTATCGATCATCTGCCCCCAATTATGAAAATGGGTTTGAATGGGATTGTAATCGATGCCCGGGGCAAACCAGGTAGATATACTGAGGAAATGATATTAAAATACACCAAAGCTTTAGAACTAACTATTAAAAAACCACCACACCTTGCCCACGAACTTAAAATATTAAAAGGTGATATTAAGAAGATTTCAACAGGCGGAATTACCAGTGGCAACTTTTTAAGGGGAATTTCTAATTAAAAGGTGTTTTATTATTTAAAAAGGAAAGTTTAACCATTCGAACAATCCCATCATTTTTAGGGCAATATAAATTAAAATTGCTACAAATATGTATTTTAACTGTTTTGCGGGAATTTTATGGGAAGCAATTACTCCTAACTGTGCTAAGGGGATGCTGGTCCCTGCCAAAGCAACCAGTTGTACCAGGTTAACATACCCCCAGGAATAGGGTGGTAGTCCGGGGACTGAGAGGCCTTGTGTGATGTAGATCACTATGCCTCCCAGAGATGCCAGTATTATAAATGCAGTGGACGTGCCAATGGCCTTGTGAATTTCAAATCTGAGTAAAATTGCCAGTATGGGAACCATTATCACCCCGCCACCGATACCTAAAAGTCCGGAGCTCACTCCTCCTATAAATCCCCAGAACAAGTAAGCAATATCTTTTTTAGACCTTTCCCCTTCTATTTCGGGAGAATGACTCTTGAGCATCCAAATAGCACTTATTAAAATCAAAACTCCGGATATTATCCTTAAAACTTCCACCGGTGTATTGGTAGCCATTAAAGCCCCTAAAGTTCCACCTATAAATCCCATGCTCCCCAATAGTATGGCCGGCTTCAGAAGGACCGCACCTTTGCGACGATGGCCTAAGGCCCCACTAATGGCTGTGGGCAATATAACTGCTAAACTAGTACCAAAAGCTACCCGGATGGCTATGGTAGGATCCACTCCTACAGCAACCAGGAGGAAGAACTGGACCGGTCCCATTATAAAACCTCCACCCACACCAAGTAGGCCAGATGTGAATCCTACAAATACTCCCGTCAGTAATAAAATTGAGATATAAATGATTAGATCCATTTCATAAGCCTCGCTGTTAATTCTAAAGGAAGAGATTTACAATTTGTATTACTACTTTTTATGTCGTATTCTTATAAAAAAACCATTCGACGTGGAAAAAAAGAAGAACCGTCTAAAGATGAAGGTTTTGGGGGAATAAAAAATATTATTATCTTTACAGACAGATAACTATAAAGAGGTGCCCTTAAATGGCAAAATCAAGTGTGCTAATTGTGGAGGATGAATAGATCACGGCTCGCGATCTCAAGGAGAAAATAGAGGAAATGGGTCCTGATTTGCCGAAAATGATTTCATCAGGAGATAGTGCCATTAGAGCTGCTGCTGAGTTACGTTCCGATGTGGTAATGATAGACATCATGTTAAAAGAGACATGAAAGGTATCCAAGCTGTAGAAAAGGAAAGTTTTCTGGATATCCCGGTGGTCTACCTCACCGCTTACAGCGATAAGAAACCCCCCTCACTCCCAGGGCTAAAAGAACGCGGCTTATGGTTATTTGGGTAAAAATTGTGGGGAAAAGGATCTGGAAGTCATGGTGGACCTCTATCCGTGGCTTTTCTTCCTGAGGCAAACGGCGTTCTTGATGCTGGATTACATCGTGTTTCTCTTTAATGTGGGGCGAATAACAAACTTCACTTTGAAGCACCACTATTGATTGGAATCCTTTCCACAGTTCTTTCTTCTCCGGAGTATTCCCGGAAATGTGCCAGGATAAAGTAGGGATTTAATGGCCTATAATTAATGCATTTGAGTTCGGGCATACTGTCTTTACCCGGTGTTCACTATTATTTGCTATTTTCGTGCTCGTGGTCACCAGGAAAGATCGGCAGTGGGCCCAGACTCGTCATTTCGGATAAGTAAAATCATTTATAGTTAGAATGGTCAAGGAAAGTTAAAGGTGTAAAATGTGGAACTGAAGAGTATCAAGGGTATTGGGGAAAGGATGGCTCTCCGGATTATTAATGAGTTTGGGGGTGAAAAGGAATTTATGGAAGCTGCCCTAAACTATGAAGTTGACCGACTGGCCCAAATTGATGGAGTTAGCCAGCGCCGGGCCGTAGAGATAGTCAACGAAGTACTGGGAAACCCCAGCAAAGAATTCTTAAAAACTGGAAGAGCCGTTCAAATTTACGAAGATATTATAAAACGGATCTTAGAACACACAAACACGGATTACGCCCGTAATAGAGTCTTACTTTTAAGTCCCAATAAGGAAATAGAAAGAATTCAAGAAAACCTTCAGATGGTCCTGGCTGCCAAGGAGAGTGCCAGGAAACTGCCCTGTCGTGAATTAAGAAATCTTCTAAAAAAGGTAACACCATTAGAAAATCCCCGCCCCCTCCTTGATACCGGCAAAGCCATCCTGGTGGAAAGTAGAACTGATTATCAGAATCTGACGGACCGTGGTCTGAACCGCTACCTTTCCATCTTAACCCTGGAAGAAGTGGAAGGTATTCATGAATATGAACTGGTGGTTTATGCTTATAATGAGGGTTTATTGGAATTAGATGATGCTCCTAATCTGGCCATGGTACCGGTTGATGCAGAAGATAGTGAATTGGTACCGGGCATGGTATTATTTTACTATGCTTATAATCGAGATACCATTGAAAACGCCAGTAAGTTAAGGGAAATGTTAGGTTGGAGCTCTACTCTTAAAGATGTGATGAGGATTCTGGATTCTATTGAATCAGGCCAGGTGGATGAAAAAAGCTTCAACCAGTCCGTGAAGGATGCCCAGGAACATGCTGATCAAAAAATGAAAGAGGCCATAAAAAAAGTGGATCTCTCTGGTGACGAGGTTTTAGACCTTTTAAATAATGGAATGCCCCACAAAATTCAGGAAATACTTAATAAAGTTTTAAAAGAAGCCCGGCAGGAAATTAGTCAAAAAACAGGGCTTAGTTTCGATCCGTTCTTAACCCGCTACCCCCTGGAAGTTGATGAGGAAGAATTGGAAAGAGTGAGAAAGCAGGAAATGGGAAGACAACATCTTAAGGCTTTCGAAAATCAGATTACAGCTGCCAAAGAACTTTCACTTCTAAAGGAGAAAATAGAAAAAGAAGTGAGGGAAGTTCTGGAGTTCGACTACCAGTTCGCCCTGGGAAGTTTCGCCCATGAATATGATCTTCATCCTCCATCCCTAGGCGAAGGGTTTAGCTTTAAAGAAGCAATCCATTTGGATCTGGTGGGAGTGAATAATATTCAGAGAATAAATTACCAGCTCCAACATCCCGACAATGTGGTTCTATTAACCGGAGCTAACAGTGGGGGAAAAACAACTTTACTGGAAAGTCTAGCCCAGATATCCATTCTGACCCATATGGGGATGCCGGTTCCTGCTAAAGATGCTGAAGTTCAGTTGATTGACGAATTGTACTTCTTCTCTAAGAAGCGTTCCCTGGATGCGGGGGCTTTTGAATCATTCCTGCAAAATTTTGTACCGGTGGTGACTCATGAAACAGATAAATTAATACTTTTTGATGAGTTGGAAGCTATAACCGAACTTGAAGCCGCAGTTAAAATAATATCCAGCTTTATGGATCTCATAAGGGATTCGGGGAGTCATGCGGTTATTGTAACTCACCTGGCTCAGGAGATACTTAAATACACCCAGGTACGTGTAGATGGTATCGAAGCCAGTGGATTAGACGAAGAATACAATTTGATAGTGGACCGGACCCCCCGGATGGATTATCTGGCTAGAAGTACTCCAGAACTTATTTTAAAGAGAGTATATGAGAAATCAGATGGTAAGTTGAAGGATATTTATGGGAAGATGTTGGAAAAGTTTTGAATTTAAATAAAAAAACATGAGAAGATTTAATCTCCTAAAATCTCTTCAACCCTCTCCTTTTTCATTGCAAGTATAACATAATCCCCAATATGTTTAATATTTTCGTCAGATACCATTAGATGTTTTTTTCGGAATGTTGAACCGGTGGAGACTACCACATTGTGGATTAGGCATCCTTTGGGGTCGATTATCATGTCTTCCACTTTTCCTATGACCAGCGCATCTTCAGATAGGACTTCTTTTCCGATGAATATCTTTAAAAAGTCTCCATCAATGGGAAGTTGTTCTATTTTATCAACCTTTCCTTTTTCTTCAATACCCTTCTCGTCAAGTTTGAGCTGCATGAAATCCCCAATCTCTCCAATTTCATCGCTTACAACTGCAAAATAGTTTTTTTTAAAGGGAGAGCCCGTGGAGATAATTACCTTATCAACCAAACACTTTTTTATGGTTACCGATAGTTCAACTACTTTTCCTACTTCCTTGGCCTCTTTATCAATCACTACGGTTCCTATAAATTCACTGGCTTTCATTTACATTTCACCTAATACATCATTTCTATACTATGCTTAAAAATTGTAATGAGCATTTAAGAAAATAATAAAAATTAATTCACCCTACCAAGTATAGCAACATATGATGCACTGGTAGCCTGATCAAGGTCATTTTGCACGTAGGAATCACTTCTAGTTATCATCCACCTATTCCAACTGTACTCACCACTTAGGCGTCCATTCTTCAGCAGAGATTTCAAGTTTCCTGACGTGAATATGATGTGAGGATTTAGTAAAACTGCTTGAAGTTCATATAAGGTGTGATAACCGGTGTAGCCTTTAACACAGTGGGCAGCGGCAAAGCTATCCGAGATGTAGTGAGATGCAACTCCGAAGCAGTAACTGGCTTGGCGGTAGTCACCTTTTTTATAGGCTGCTTCACCCTCATCGAGCCAATAAATTGCTTTATTGTAGCTGGCCGGGTAGCGATGGTAACTGTAATCAAAGAACTTTAAGTCTGGATCATCGGAACCGTTTCGCATCTCCGACAGGCTAAGTTTCTGCTGAACATCCCCCGGAAGTGAATAATAGACTTGTTCAACTACGTCTGAATGTGTTTTTCCAGTCCAAGCCTGGGCCGTAGGTACCTGTACTATGGACAACAACATTACCAAAAGCAGAAAGGTTAAAATCTTTTCCATGATTAATACCGGGTTAAATTAATATGTTATCTTGAAGTTTAGATCAGCTTTATAACTGTTTTAGTTAAACAGGTATAAATATATCGGTTGAAATGTTTTGAGACTCAATTTCCCTTTTCTTCATCGGCAGAATCTGTAAATCCGATTTCGGCTTCCAATTCTTCAACTATGGTGGGCTCTTTTCCCTCTTTTTCTGCCTTTTTTATGAGCCAAACCCCTATGAGAGCCCCTAAGAGGGCTCCGAAAAGGTTAGCCCAGAGGTCTTCCATGGTATCATTAAGGGGCGGTGCAAGATTAGAACCCTGAGTAAGGCCAGTGGGGAGCCATTGCCCTATCAAGGGGTACAGGATCTGGTCGTAGAAATATTCAGACATCTCCAGGGCCGCACCCACGCCCATGACCACCATGACGATGATGGCAAACATGACCCCTAAGCTGGCCTTCAGCCGTCCCAGGGCGTAAAAGGTGTAGATGATCATCATCCCAATGAGACCCAGGACGGCTGGGACCAGGATGTGCATGAATTTATCATAATAATCGAAACGGGTGTAAAAACTGTTGGCATCGGCCAGTATCAGCTCTAAAAACACCACCAGTAAGAATAAAATCTCTATTTCCACCGGAATGTGACATACCCGGTTGGCAGTGGCATAACGTGGCCAAGTGATAATGGCCAGGGCTATAAAAGCCAGCACCCCAAAAAAAACCTCTCCAACCAGGATAGCAGATACTGCTCCAACTATCAGGATAATGCGCAGGAACCATTTTAAATATCGTTTCCAAGGTTTTATTTTGCCAAATTCAGGGGTTGTAGTGCAAGATTTATTCATTTAATTTCCACCTTAGGCTGATCAAATTAGTATTAGTATACTAACCTTTTATAAAATCTGATATTAAATTTTGTTAAATTGACCACTTTATTAAGAGCATGAAAAATGTGCATAATGGGAATAGACCTATCAGGCAAGGAAGAGAATCCCAGTGGCATCTGCATCTTGAGAGGGGTTGAAATTCTCTTTGAAACTTGTTTTACCGATGATGAAATCATTGAAACTGTTGAAAATTTCAATCCTCGGTTGATTGTAATTGACGCTCCATTATCACTTCCCAGAGGCCGTTGCTGCTTGGAAAAGGAATGTGGATGTGCATCCGGAGGACATTTCCACCTATGCGAAGTAGAAATACGTCGTTATGGGCCGGTTCTGCCAGTTACCTTTCACGGTATGAAGATGTTAACCATGAAAGGTCTGTCCCTTAATGAAAAACTGAAAGGTTAACCGTTGATGGAAACTCATCCCCGTACAGTTCAGAAAATCCTTGGAATTAAAGATGTAAACCACTATGTAAATCAGAATTACACTGTTCCCGGCAATCCCACCGAACATGAGTTAGACGCGTTCCTGGCTGCCTTTACAGGCCTTTTATGCCTGGATGATTGTTACATGGAATTAGAAAATCCAGAAGAAGGTAGTATTATTCTTCCTGGAACGGATTGTCTAAAACAGTTTTTATAGATAATTATTGTATGTCTCAGAAACTAGGTCGGCATCATCCTTAAGGGACTCATTTCCTGACCGGATCAATTTTATGGTAATCTTTTTGTTAAGTGGAGTGTCCGCTGTGAGCATTTCAACCTGTTTAGTGAGCAATTGGAAATCTTCGCTATGGAACTGGTCTGTGCCGGTGGTTGCAAATACCCCTAACTTCACTTCCTTTGGCAATCTTAGTGGTTTGAAGTAGGATTCGATGGATTTGGTTAATTTTCCGAAATACATGGGGCCGCCAGCGATAACCACGTCATAGCCTGATGTGTTGGTGGCATCTGCACTCCTAACACCGGCTAATTTAACATCATTATCCCTGGATTGCAGTTCACTGGCAATATCATTGGCTGCAGTTCTTGCCATTCCTGAAATGCCCGGGTTATACACGACTAATGCATTACCCTTGACATTTCCAGTTGGATGTATCGATTTTGCACTCGAAGCAGTACAACTCATTAAATCCAGAAATATGAAAGCCGGGGGAACAAATACTATCACAATCAAAAAGAACTATAATCAATCCAAGGATGGTTATCAGATCCTTTTATAGATTCCTCCAGAATTCAGAATGTATACCTAGTCTATTGTTTTTTTCAATTAGATAAATTTTAGTAAATCTTTGATTACAAGTCAAAAAATAATCTTAAGGGTAATACACCTCCTATCAAATCGTTTAATAGTTAAAATGGAGATCACTAAGCGGATGCTTAGTAGATAATGAATATTATGTTGTCTGGACACTTATACGATCTGGTTAGTTTTTTATACTTAAAAGGATACTGAAATAATTCTATTTGTCAAATATTAACAAAATACCAGCAGAATTCTATGAAATTTCATGATATCTTACTGAAAATTTAAACAAATTTTTATTATCTTATCCCTTCACAATTCATAAGCAATTACAACAGGATTTTCGTTAACATTCTCAACAAATTCTTTAATAATTCGTCCTCATTTTAAACCGTCTCTACAAAATCAGACAATGAATTTTAGTTGAGAATACCTTTTTGATGAGTTTAAAGTAAACTTACACTAGTCAGACTAATTTGAATCCTTTTCCTCAATGCCAAAATCTTTAAATCGGTAAATTTATTATTCTCCAATGTTATATTAAAATAAAAAATAATAAGAAGGAATTTATGAAAAAAGACAACTCTCAATCAACAAAAACGTCTTGAAAGAGTGCAGAGCTTTATGGACCACGATTCTATGCCGATAGAGAAAAAAGATGTGAATCTCTGAGAACCGAACGAATATCGCAACTTGATTATGAGAAGGTTTTGTAAAATTTAAAATAGATGAATTAGAACCGAATAAAAGAGAGTGAAAAATTATGGATAAAAATAGCAAACAAACTACCAGCAGTGGCACGAAGAACCTTGACTGGTGGCCAAACCAGTTGAATCTCGACATCCTGCGCCAGCATTCCTCGAAGTCCAATCCGATGGGCGAGGGTTTCAACTACGCTAAAGAATTCAAGAGTCTCAACTTCGAGACCCTGAAGAAGGACCTCCATGAACTGATGACGAAGTCACAGGACTGGTGGCCGGCGGACTTTGGCCACTATGGACCTTTATTCATCCGCATGTCTTGGCACAGCGCCGGCACGTACCGCATCGGCGACGGCCGCGGCGGCGCAGGCCGCTGCAGCCAGCTTTTCCCGCCTCTCAACAGCTGGCCAGACAACGCCAACCTCGATAAGGCTCGTCGGCTGCTCTGGCCCATCAAGCAGAAGTACGGCCGGAAAATTTCCTGGGCCGACCTGATGATTCTCACTGGCAATGTCGCCTTGGAATCGATGGGTTTCAAGACCTTCGGTTTCGGTGGGGGGCGTGAGGATATCTGGGAACCTGAAAAGGAGATATATTGGGGTTCTGAGAAAGAATGGCTTACCGATGAACGTCATACCGGTGACCGGGAACTGGAGAACCCCCTCGCCGCCCTGGAGATGGGCTTGATTTATGTGAACCCGGAAGGCCCCGACGGCGAGCCAGACCCCATCGCTGCGGCCCATGATATCCGAGAAAGCTTTGCTCGCATGGCCATGAACGACGAAGAGACCGTGGCCCTCATTGCAGGTGGCCACGCCTTCGGCAAATCCCACGGTGCTGGTGATCCCTCACTGGTGGGTCCGGAACCGGAAGCGGCTCCCATCGAGGAGCAGGGCCTGGGCTGGAAGAGCAGCTTCGGCACGGGCAAAGGTAACGACACCATTACCGGCGGCCCGGAACTTATCTGGACCAACACCCCCACCAAGTGGGACAACAACTTCCTCCGGATCTTATTTGAATTTGAATGGGAGCTGGAGAAGAGCCCGGCTGGTGCCTACCAGTGGAAGCCCCAGGGTGAGGCAGGCGCAGATACCGTGCCGGATCCTCACTACCCGTCAAAACGTCGAACCCCCGGCATGCTGACCACCGACCTCTCTTTGCGGTTCGACCCTGTCTACGAAAAGATCTCACGACGTTTCTTGGAAAATCCGGATCAGCTTGCGGACGAGTTCGCTCGCGCGTGGTTCAAGCTGACCCACCGCGACATGGGCCCGCGGACACGCTATATCGGCCCGGAGGTACCGGAAGAGGAGCTCATCTGGCAGGACCCCATCCCGGCAGTCGATCACGAACTGATTGATGAAGAAGACATCACCACCCTTAAGGGCAGGATATTGGCTTCTGGCCTGTCAGTTTCAGAGCTGGTTTCGACCGCCTGGGCCTCGGCGTCCACCTTCCGCGGCTCCGACAAGCGTGGCGGTGCCAATGGTGCCCGCATTCGCCTGCCACCGCAGAAGGAGTGGGAAGTCAACCAACCAGCCCAGCTAGCCAGAGTACTCGAGAAGCTCGAGGGCATCCGGAAAGAATTTAACGAAACCCAGTCGGGCGGCAAGCAGGTCTCGCTGGCAGATCTGATCGTTTTGGCTGGTTGCGCGGGTGTTGAGCAGGCTG
>JAUYBK010000142.1 GCA_030693105.1 Methanobacteriaceae archaeon
CAACCCCAGGGTAACGTTTAACTCAGCTACCCCGGCGTAGTGAAAAGTACGCATAGTCATCTGAGTACCCGGTTCTCCTACTGATTGAGCGGCCACCGTGCCCACTGCTTCACCAGATTCTACTTCCGCCCGATCATAGGACTTTTTCAATTCCCCGACCAGTTCGTCCAGTTCAGCCACCTTCAATTTGTGCCTTTTGGCTGCTTCGGCTATATCCTGGATTAACTTTTCCGGGAAATCTGCCTTTTTCTTCTTAACCGCCTTTTCGACTCTCTTAATATCCACATAACCACCTGTTGTTGCCTAGGTCCCCAAATTTTTTGATAATAACTATTTGCCTGCTTTGGCTTTGATCCTCATCTCTTCAATGAGACGATCTATATCTGCTACTTTACCGTAGTCACTCTTGGCCGGGTCAATGCCGTCTTCACCGTAGCGGGTCTGTATAACCACTCCGCGGTTGTCACGTACCGTTCCATCCAAGTTAACGCTCAGATCTTGCAGGGCGTTAACCAAACGGCGCTGCATGTAACCACTTTGCGCGGTACGAATAGCAGTATCCACCAGACCTTCCCTACCACCCATAGCATGGAAGAAGAATTCTAAGGGGTCCAGGCCGGACTTGTAACTTGAATGAACGAATCCACTAGCTTTAGCACCCAGATCACCTTCCTGGAAGTGAGGTAAGGTTCGGTTACGGTAACCCCGCTCGATCCTACCACCCCGGACAGATTGCTGCCCCACACAGGCAGCAATCTGAGTTAAATTCAGCATAGAACCCCGAGCACCAGTTAGAGCCATTATAACTGCGTGGTTGTCCATTCCAAAGTAGCTCTCAGCTATCTCCCCGGACTTATCCCGGGCTTCACCTAAGACCTGCATGATCTTCATCTCCAGGGTCTCCCGCAGACTCCTACCAGGTAGGGCTTCCAGTTCGTCGTTGTAATAAGCTTCAATAAGTTGCTCTACCCTACTTTCAGCATTGCTTAAGAGTTCTTCAATACGATCCTTGGCTTCCCGGGGTATTTCTTCATCAGCAGTACTGGTGGTGAATCCCCTTTTCATAATGCCAGATATTGCTAATTTGGTAGCGGAGTCCAGGAATTGGCGAGCCCGGTCCGTACCGTACTCCTTAACCACGGAGTCTAATATCTTACCCGAGAAAGCCCCAAATGCTTTCTCGTCTATGGCTCCTAATTTGAGTTCTCCATTTTCTATAACCACGTATGCATCATTTTTACATTCTTCCCGGAGACATTCGTCACACTTACGACAGATCTCCGCCTTGTAAACCATGTGCAGATCATCCGGTAACAGGAGACTGAAAATCTCCTTACCAGTCCAAGCCCTGTTTCTTGGTTCAGGAAGTGGTAACTGGGACTTTATAACCATTTGGAAAACATCAGCTTCATTGAAGACTGACCCTTCCCTGGTGAGGATGTATCCTCCCGAGATGTGGTCGTGAATTCCACCGATAATGGGTCCTCCGAAACGAGGAGATAATATGTGCTCCTGCACCCTCATAAGTGATTTGGCCTCTGCCCGAGATTCCTCGGTCTGGAAGACGTGCATGTTCATCTCGTCCCCATCAAAGTCAGCGTTGTAAGGAGGGCATACACAAAGGTTGAGTCGGAACGTTTTGTGAGGTAGCACCTTGACTTCGTGGGCCATCATGGACATTCTATGCAGAGATGGCTGTCGGTTGAACAGTACTATGTCTCCGTCCATTAAGTGGCGTTCCACCACGTAACCTGGTTCGAGTTTTTCCAGGATTGACTCTTTGGTCTCATCGTAGACTCTAATTTTCCGTTCGTCAGGCCTTATGACGTAGTTGGCGCCAGGGTGTATTTTGGAACCGTTTTCGATGTGCTTTTTCAGTTGATCGATGTTCCAGTCGGTTACGTACACCGGTACCGTTACTTCGGTGGCGATCATCTCCGGCACTCCCACCTCGTTGATGCTGATGTTGGGGTCCGGGGAAATAACAGTCCGGGCTGAAAAGTTAACCCGTTTACCAGACAGGTTGCTCCTGAACCGTCCTTCTTTCCCTTTTAATCTCTGCGCAAGAGTTTTAAGTGGTCTTCCGGATCGGTGCCTGGCGGGAGGAACTCCCGATGCTTCGTTGTCAAAGTAAGTGGTAACGTGGTACTGGAGGAGCTCCCATAAATCCTCCACAATTAATTGTGGTGCTCCGGCTTCCATGTTCTCTTTAAGCCGCTGGTTAATTCTTAGAATATCCACCAGTTTGTGAGTCAGGTCGTCTTCTGACCTTTCACCAGTTTCCAAGGTTATTGAAGGTCTTACAGTCACTGGAGGAACTGGTAAAACAGTTAGAATCATCCATTCCGGTTTAGCAATTTCGGGATTGATTCCCACCAGGTAATAATCTTCTTCTGGGATTTTCTCCAACCATTCCCGTACTTCACTGGGAGTTAACTTGTAGTTACCCTCCACCAGGGACACCGGTTTGTCGATTTTAATATCCTCTTTAATAGTCCTCTGTTGGGCTCTTTTAGCTTCCTGGTAAATAGGCTCCACAAATTCCTTTAATTCCGCAGTGACTTCCTCATTTTTACCTTTTATGTCCTTCACGGCCTGGATCAGATCTTCAGTTATTCCCTTTATCTCGCCCGTATTCTCGCTGCCTTCCAGTTCTAGGAGCTGGGTGACCTGTGCTTGAATATTTTTCTTACTATCTACAGTTAGTCCATCCCCCACTTCCTCTAGGATTTCCTCAGATTTACTAATCATAGACTCAGCGTTTTTCCGAACTTCTGCTTCTTGGTGGCAGTGGGGGCAGTCGTCCCGGCGGGCCAGGGTATAAACATCTTTGATGATGTCAGTGATGCTTTCCTCATTTTGAAGTCGAGCATCTATTTTAGCTTTATAAATAACCTTTTCAGCATCAGTTAAAAGAACTTTACCACAGCTGCTGCAGCTTGATCTTAAGACCTTGTGTATGGTATCTGCAAATCCCACGTGGATAACTGGTCGTGCCAGGTTTATGTGTCCAAAGTGTCCCTGACAGTCCCCCCCCTTGGATCCACAGGAACGGCACCGGAGTCCAGGGTCAATAACTCCCAGACGTGGGTCCATTAAACCTGCTTCTATGGGGTATCCGTCCTCATCGTAGGTGTCGGGGGTCACGATTTTAGTTACGGACATTCTCCGGATGTTTTCCGGGGAAAGTAGGCCGAAGTTGATTTGGGCAATTTTTTTTAGAATTCCTTTCAAGCTTAATCTCTCCTTATCCTCTTACACCCTTAATTCAAGCCTTGTCCTCTAGAACCAGTTTGGGGAATATGCACAGGCTCTTGAGTTCGTCTAGCAATAATTTAAATGCGTATGAAATTTCTACAGGGAAACTTTCTGACTCTCCACAGATAGGACAGTATTTTTTATCCCTTATACGGTCGTAAATAGCGATCATACCACACTCAGAACATACTATGGCCTCGTACTTGTCTGATTCATCTAAGAGTCGCTCTTTGAGTGCCAATGCTGCACCGTGGGCTATGAGACAGTCCCTTTCCATCTCACCAAATCGGAGACCACCTTCACGGGCTCTTCCTTCCGTTGGTTGTCGGGTCAGTACTTGTACTGGTCCCCTTGAACGAGCGTATACTTTATCAGAGGTCATGTGGTGCAGTTTCTGGTAGAATGCTACGCCGATGAATATTTCTGATTCTATTCTCTCACCGGTGATTCCGTTGTAGAGTGATTCTCGACCGGCGGTTTCGAATCCATTATCTTTGAGAAGTTCCATAATTTCCAGTTCTTGACTGCCGCTAAATGGAGTTCCGTCCACACGTTTTCCTTCCATACAGCCCGCTTTACCCGCCAGCATCTCCAGTACTTGCCCTACGGACATACGGGATGGAATGGCGTGGGGGTTGATTATAAGGTCCGGAACTACTCCGTTTTCGGTAAAGGGCATGTTTTCCTGGGAAACGATTAGCCCCACCACACCTTTTTGACCGTGCCGAGAAGCGAATTTGTCCCCAAATTCGGGTTGTCGTTGGTCTCTCACCCTTATTTTGGCCAGTTTACTTCCTTCCACTGTTTCAGTGAGCATTACGGCATCCACTACTCCGTGTTCTCCGTGGCGCACCGTTACCGAAGTTTCACGTCGCCTTTCAGCTACAGTTCCGAATTCGTCTATTTCTTCTAAGAAACGAGGGGGTGAAGTTTTACCAATTAGAACATCCCCAGACTTTACTTCCACTTCAGGATTTACTATACCGTCTTCGTCCAGGTTTCGGTACACCTCTTCGGAGCGGTATCCTCGCACAATATTTTCAGGTACCTCAAACTTGTCTTCCTGTCCACCAGGATACCTGCGTTCTGAGGCTTCATAAGACCTGAAAAATGATGAACGAGCCAATCCTCTCTCTATTGATGCTTTGTTAAGAATTAAAGCGTCCTCCATATTGTATCCTTCGTAGGACATTACTGCCACCACGAAATTCTGGCCGGAAGGGCGCTGATCATATTGAGTAGCGTCCATACTGCGGGTTTTCACCATGGGTACTTGTGGATGGTGCATCAAATGTGCCCGAGTGTCGGTACGCAAGTGATAGTTGGATACGTATAATCCCAGGGCCTGTTTGGTCATCCCGGCTTCCATAGTGTTACGAGGGGATGAGTTGTGGTTGGCGTAGGGAATGATTCCGGCACATATTCCCAGCATGGTGGACGGGTCTATCTCTAGATGAGTGTGATCCGGAGTTAGTTCATCTTCGAACATGGCAAGGTAAGTGTTTTCTTCCTCTTCAGCGTCCAGGTATTCAATAACACCTTCAGCCACCATGTCGTCCCATGTTATTTCACTATCCGCGAGTTTTTGAAGGTGTTCATCCTTCAGAAGAGCCTTTCCATTTTCCACTACTATTACTGGTCTCCTGGTTCGTCCGGGATCATTGAAGATATATATCTCGTTGTTATCGTGATAGTAGGTTATGTTTGTCTCCGAAGAAACCTCTCCCGCCCTTCTTTTTTGGCGCATGGCTTCCACAAAAACTTCCGGATCTTTACAGGTTCCAATAAGCTTTCCATTAATATAGACCTTACATTTTTTCACAAGTTTGCCCCCAATGCCATATTAAAAATTATAAAATGAATATCAACCCTCTCCTTAGATTGGATTTATAAGTTTCATCTTTTTGATAGATTTTTCCAGTTCTTCCGGGTCAGAACCATCAGAAATGCGGGCCATAATAGCCAGGTTCTTCACCAGCCCACAGTTAGGACCCTCGGGGGTTTCGTTGGGACATATCTTACCAAACTGAGTGGGGTGCAAATCACGGGCCTCGAAGTGAGGCTGACTGCGGCTGAGTGGCGATACCACCCGTTTAAGATGAGATAAAGTTCCCATGTAACTGGTACGGTCCAGAAGTT
>JAUYBK010000144.1 GCA_030693105.1 Methanobacteriaceae archaeon
AGACCGGCGGGGTCGAATGTGCCTCGGGGACTGAGGCGATGATCAGATGCGCCCGGAGCATGCTTGAAAGGGGCAACAGATGGGAGAACCCGTTCGGGGATGGGAGGGCGGGGGAGAGGAGGGTGGTGCTGAAATTGAAGGAAGGTAATTATTTATTGACTGATAAATAACTTGAACATCAGATTTGATGCATTTAGTTCAAGGCTTGAAAGAATCCTTGAAAAATTGGTCGAGAGATAACTCAATAATTACCATTGCCAATAATAGAACACAGATGCTGCGGATTATGCGGATGCACACGGATCGGGCTGAAACCGCATTTTTTGACAGCTTCCATATAAAAAACCACGGATGGCACTGAGTCAACTATCACAACCACGGGTACTTTGTAAATATTTAACCGCAGATGAAGGCGCCCAGAGTCACGAGCCTCCAGAGTCGCGCCTCTGGAGGGCGCATACACGTATGCCCCCGCAGGGCATACGTGGGTACCAAGTCGAGAAGCGTAGCTTTCGGAGTCGGCGTATACACGTATGCCTGCGGGCATACGTGGGTGCGGAGTCGAGAACCCGCAGGGTTTCGGCATTGATGAACGCAGATTTAATGCTATGCTTTCTGAAAAATCCCACCAACCCATATCTCACCAATAAATATAATGTACTAACTATAAAATTCCCGGCGCCTTTCAGACCCCCACGCAACCACCATGCACCACAGTACCGATGCAATCAAAAAACTGATTTCAGACAGGATTTACAGGATCGACAGGATACGATTTTATTAGCAGCCCATATTAAAAAAAACCACGGAGCGCGCAGAGGACACAGAGTACGGCTAAAACAACAGGTTCATGATGCCATGATAAGTGCTCATGAACATGTGGGAAAGAGATATATATATCGGGGAATATTTACAAACTAACATTAAAAAAAACATCTATCTGGATATACCAGAGATATGGTGGTATCCTATGTTTGAAAAAATGCAAAAGATCATGCACAGCAGTACAGAACAGCGGACCCCGGCAGCTTCCGGGACCATTAGAAGACGACCCTGAATGAATATCCTTATGACCTCTATCGTGGATATGAATAAATGAATATAATTATAACTGGAGGAGCTGGATTTGTAGGAAGGAACCTTGTCAGAATACTTACTTTAAAAAATTATCATCTAACAGTTTTAGATAAGAGTGAAAAAAATTTAGATTACCTTAAAAAATATAATATTAAAACATTATGCGCAGATTTAGCCGATAAAGGTGATTGGTCAAGGGAATTTGAAGGAAAAGATGTGGTAATTAACCTTGAGGCTCAAATATCATCGCCTGAGTATGACCCTTTTTACAGAAACAATATTCTAGCTACAAAGAATGTTATTGAAGCCGCCAAGAAAGCCGGGATAAAGAAATTCATTCATTAGCGTTGATTTTTTATATCATGCTGAAATGATATCTAGAATAATTGATAATGGACTAGTAGCACCTTATAATCAATACATATTTTATCCTATTATGCATATATTAATATCTGAATTTTCCATTTTAACTGGAATAAACATTAAGAATTCAATGGCAATCGCCATAAGCCTACCGTACACTATAATTTTGACATTTTTGACCTATTACATGGGTAATTTATTCTTTAATCGGAATATTGGATTAATTGCAGCATTGATATTCGGCGTATCTAACATAACTTTTCGATTTGGTAGTTACTTTATTAGTCCAACTTCAGTAGGAATTATATTTTTTTCTACATTGTTATATTTAACATTTAAAAAAAATGGAGGGGCTGGTGCTATATTAAATAAAACAGTTTCTATGTTAATTTTTTATACTACTCTTCTAACACATACCGTCTCAACATTTGTAATAATTTGCATTCAAGGCTTTTCACTTAGCATAGAATATGTTTACGGCAATTATTTTGGACACAAAAATAAAATAATCAGTAAGAACTACTTTGTAGTTATTTTTGTTTCTATGTTATCATATTGGATGTTTACTTCGGGTTTTCTCGGTTATGTTGTAAAATCGATTATAGTTAATTTATCAATTGATGAAATGATTGGAAAGTATCATGTAATCGATAATCCCTTTTCAATAAACTATTTGATCGATTACATGGATTACATTTTATTCTTTTCTTTTTCTGCGGTTGGATGCTTAATAACAATTAATCATAAGATTATTAATAAACAAAGATTTATGCATATGTCTATAGGAGTTTTTTTGTTAAGTCTAGCAGTAATCGGAACTGCTTTTTCATTCAATGCAATCGTTCCAACCAGACTGTATAGTTTTTCGCTAGTTATTTTATCAATTTATATAGCGTTAAGCATAATGATCATAGGAGGAAGCATTAACAATAAAAGACTCCAAACAATATTAATTATTTTTATATTGATTTCAATTACATTTTTTAATATAACAAGCACTGAATCAAATGTAAATGATGGAACTGCTATAAACGTACTAGCGTTACGATATGGTTTGTTTGAATCAGAATTAATTTCTGCTAATACGATAATAAATAAATTTGACGAAAAACCTCTTACTGATGCTTATTATTTAATACACATCGTAAATGATCTCAATCCTTCTACGCGGGATACGATTACCCAAGAAGAAATTAAAAGGTTACCTTCAATAACACCATATTTATTGAATAGAAGCTTAAATTCTTCAAAAATGAATATATTAATAAGGAAAAATGTCTTTGATAGGCCTTTTTATGATTTCAATGGCTTGGTAATGATTGATTATAATTTAGATATATATATGCAAGAAAATAAATTCAACTTATTGTATAATTCATCTTATGTAAATCTTTATGATTAAACTGAATTTATAGATTTTTTGTGTCTTTCTACGAGCCCAATATAAAATCCAATCAAATTTGGGAGTTCCACACAGCAGACAATTATAGACATTAAAACAAATATTTTGGGAAATCGGAATGTTGTTTTAGTTATATATGAGCTGTTTATCAAATGTGGTAATAACCGTGCAGAAATTAATGCGATGGATAAAAATATAGAATATATTATATGGATATATAGTAAGTATATAATTATAATAAATATCAAGGATTTAATTATGTATACTCCAAGGAATATTTTAGCTTCTCCTTCACCTTTACCATTGTACTATAACAAGTACTTTTTAAGCATATAATCGACAGCATTATTTAGAATATATTCCCAGTATTTCCATCTCTTGA
>JAUYBK010000148.1 GCA_030693105.1 Methanobacteriaceae archaeon
GCAATCTTTGTACTATGGTATTTTTGATTTCTTGAATCTCTGAACCCATATCATCACTTCTAGAAAAATAGAACAGTAAATTGGACCATGAAAGGTCCTTGGGAAAAAATATAATAAAAGTAAATTAACTGATTTCTTTAATCTTCTTTTCTACTTCTTCCTCACTAAGTTTTTTGAAGCCTACCTCGGCAGTGATGGTTGCCACCACGATACCGTTACCAGAAAAGGTGTCCCGTTCCATAGCGGCCTTTATGGCCCGAATAGATAGGTCTACACCTTCTTCCACGTAAAGATCTTCACTGTAGCGGTCTTCCAAAACACCGTAAGCAAATGGAGAACCGGAACCAGTGGATATCATCATATCCTTGACTACTCCTCCGGTAGGATCTAATGAATATATGGCAGGCCCTTTATCGTCCACTCCTCCCAGGAGGGTCTGTACGAAGAAAGGATAAAATCTGGAGGAATGTAATATGTTGGATGTGAGTGTTGCTGCTGCCTCTACGCTCATTATTTTGCCGTTTCTCAGCCTGTAAAGGGCTACTTCGGCGTTGATGTACTTCATGAGGCTTTGTGCATCGGAAACTGAACCGGCAATGGTGGCTCCAATATGATGGTCAAGTTTGAATATTTTGTCGGCTACTTTGTGGGCAATTAAATTACCCATACTGGCCCTTCTTTCTGTGGCAAATACAACTCCATCTTTACAGGTCAAACCAACAGTTGTAGTACCTTTAAGTCGATTTTCATCATTCATAGAATACACCTCGATAAAATAAATACTAAATTAAAAAATAAGTTTTCTGATGGCTACTTTAAAATTCATGGTATATAAATATTGCTAGTTAAGCCCATCCATTTAAAAGCATTTTAAGACCTTCTTTTTTAAAATTAGCCCCTATTTGATATAATTCTAGAAACTGATTGGGGTATTGTTTATTAAGTTGCTGGTCATTAATATCCATTTAATTTTCAATTAAATAAAAAAAGGGAATTATTTAGGTGATTATTGCATCTAAATTATTTTCCCCGATTCCAGTTTTTATTTCCCGGGATATTCTTCGTCCCATACTCATGAACTCCCCGAACAAGAGGTAGCTGTAGGCAGAAGTGTGCATGAAGGTGTTGGTTCCACCATCGATACGGGCGCTCATTTCAAATACTATGACTTCCAAGTTGTCGTTGACTAGACTCTGCAGACAGAAAGGACCGTTCATACCGGGTGGTACCAGGTCTTTGGCAGCCTCTACCAAGTTGTCTCCAATGTCAAATACCTGAGGAAGGAGGGATTCTCTCATTACCACGGGGTGGTTACCGGTTATTACATAGGAAGGATCCATCCCCATATCTAACTGGTCTTTGGCAGGTATTCGGACCAGGCCGTCTATGTTAGATTCGTACCGGCTGTCCATTCCCATAACTTCCACCTCGTCTTTTAAGGCCGAGTAGAAGAAATGCACACAGTAGTTACACCCCGACACGTATTCTTCTATATGGGCTTTATCCACGTCTTCGTCGCCAATCCAATTCCTTTTAAGCATGGAGTCGATTTTTTCCTGGTACTCGTCAGGAGAAGATGCAACAAAGTATCCTCTTCCTCCACGGGCTCCGGGGAATTTTACCATTACGGTGCGGTCTATTTCGGACTCTTCCTTGTATTTGTTGGGGATTCTGATGCCTGATTTTATCATTAGTTTTCTTTCTAAGTCTCTTTCAGATTCCCACCTTAAAATGTCCCGGTTACCAAACATGGGGACGTTAAAATCGTTTTCGATCCGGTCCAGACCAGCGTAAGCTACGAATGAACCGTGTGGAACCACAACGCTATTCATATCTCTTAATTGTTCCTGTACTTCGTCATTGACAATGTCACTGAACTTATCTACCATGATAAACTCATCAGCAACTTTGAAACGTTGGTATGGTACTTCTCGACCTTTTTCACATACTACCGCCGTTTTAAATCCCTCTTCTTTGGCTCCGTTCAGTATGTGCAAGGAAGTGTGGCTTCCTAGGGTAGCTATGGTCACATCATCCTGGTTGTATCCGTGCAGAATATCTAGGATTTCTTTTCGGTTTACATTACCCATCTTAATATCTCTCCTGTAATTCAACTCGAATTATTTGAATATTAAGTGGTCAGTAGTATATTTTTTTTGGCTGCACTGGACAAAAGTTTAACACATTCTGATTAAATATAATATTCAATGAAAGGAAAGGTCATTGGTGACATACTTTTAGTAAAAAAAGACGCTGATAATTCTCAAGAACTCCTTAAAATCTATGGAGTGAATAAAATAGCTAAAATGGGATATATTGAAGGGTCTCAAAGGAAACCAAATGTTAAAATGATTTGGGGAACTGGTACCGAAACCATTCACAAGGAAAATAAGTGTCTATTTAAAATTGACGTCTCGCAGGTCATGTGGTCCAAGGGAAACAGCACCGAAAGAATGAGAATGGCTGAAATAGCTGAAGAAGGAGAGATAGTGGTGGACATGTTTGCGGGAATAGGATATTTTTCCATACCCCTGGCCGTTCACTCCCAACCAGAAAAAATCTAT
>JAUYBK010000153.1 GCA_030693105.1 Methanobacteriaceae archaeon
AAACACCAAACTGGTAATCCCGATCCCTATCGTCTGGAGAGAGAAAAATCGAACCAAATTGCCATGAAATTTCTTTTTCCAATAAAAATCCTTTTAAAAAAGGATCCCAGTCTCAAAAACTACTTAAAAGCAGCCATTGCGGGTAACGTACTGGATTTTGGAGCATTAGGCCTTGATTCAGATATTGAAGGTATGTTCATGTCTACCATGGAAAAGGATTTGTCAGTTGACCACTCCTCAAAACTGGAAGAAGAACTTAAAGCAGCGCGCAATGTATTATACCTGGCTGATAACGTGGGAGAAATAGTATTCGACAAGTTACTTATCGAAAAACTCCACGAATATGGTGTCACGGTCACGGTGGCTTTAAAAAAGATGCCCATCCTCAACGATGCCTGTCTGGAGGAAGCACTGGAAATTGGATTGGACAAGGTCGCAAAACTCACCACCACTGGCACGGATTCGGTGGGAGTGATTTATGGGGATGTTTCAAACGAATTCTTGGACCTATTTTATAATTCTGATTTGATAATTGCCAAGGGGCTGGGAAACTATGAGGGCCTCACTGCCATGGATTTAAAGGATAAAAAGATATTTTCACTTCTTAATGCTAAGTGTACACCTATAGCTCGTGATATTGGTGTTAAAAAGGGAGAAAACGTTGTTTTGAAATTAAATTAATGGGCTTTCATTGTCAAATCAAGAGCTATTAAATAAAAACAGCAGCAATATTTATTAATTTTCAAAGTCAATGAGGAACCATGAACAAAGCAATTCCTATTATTGGGATTATTCTTTTCTTGTTGGTAATAGTGTATGCTGCTATAGCGTTATCAGGCCCAGATACAACTTCTACCAACTCCTCAAATATTTTCTGGAGCACAGACCTAAACAGCGCGCTTCAACAAGCAAAAACAACCAATAAAATGGTGTTCATCGACTTTTATGCCGACTGGTGTGGATACTGCCGGCAGATGGATCAAGACACTTACACCGACCCCCTGGTTCAAGAAAGGCTGGCCCAGAGCTACATCGCAGTTAAAATTGACACGGATAAAAATCCGGATTTAAGTGCTAAATACGGTATTATAGGATTACCTACCATGGTAATTTTAGACTCCAATGGCCAAGAGATAAAGAGAATTTCAGGTTATCAATCAGCTGACCAGTTACTAAGTCAACTATAGGGGTATTTGGATGGAAACTGGCTTGATTTTATCATTTTTGGCTGGAATAGCGTCCATATTATCGCCCTGCGTTCTACCACTCATACCAATTGTAATGGGGCAGTCACTTCTCAATAGGGATATAAAAGAAATTTTAGCTTTCACTGGAGGGTTCTTCATCATATTTGCAGTAATAACTGTACTAACAGTGATATTCACTGCTGCAATCAACTTCTATCTTTTATATTTCAGGATAGTGGCAGCCATACTTCTAGTCGTGGTGGGATTATTTTTCATCTTCAGTCCCCGGCTTCCTAACTTATCATTTACTGTCCCTAAGGTGGATGGAATTAAGGGTTCCTTTTTATTGGGCTTGCTAACTTGCTTGGCCTGGTCGCCCTGTTTTGGCCCCTATATAATCGCTGTGGCTGCTTTAAGTGCAGCTACGGGTAATGTTATCTACAGTGCCCTTAACATGATTCTATTTGCAGGAGGTTTCTCTCTCAGCATATTTGTTATAGCTTTCTTGGCATCTAAATTAGATTTCCAACCATTATCTAAATATTCAAGTGCTGTAAGAATTATTTCTGGTATCATAATTTCTATTGCGGGAATTTACATGCTTTGGGGAGCTTTATAACTTGAAAAAGAGAAGGAGAATAATAATGAAGGTAGGATTTATAGGGTTTGGAGAATTAGCTTCCACCTTGGCCAATGGACTATTAACAGCAGGATTGGAAGTGTACACCTGCCGGGAAGGGAGAAGTAGTCGAACCAAAGATTTAGTCAATTCCACCGATGTTGAACTGTGCAAAAGTAATTACGAACTGGTTAAAACTGTCGAGGTGGTTTTATCTGCTGTATCACCATCTCAAACAGTCTCCGTTGCCCGGGAAGTGGGTCATGTGGAGGGGATATATGTAGATCTTAACAACGTATCCCCATCAACTGTGCAGGAAGCGTTAAATCACGTTGGAACTTCTAATACGGTGGACGCAGCTATCATGGGTAGCGTAAGAAAGAAAGGTTTGAAAGTTAAAATTATAGCTTCTGGTGGAGCAGCAGACCAATTCGCCCAATTGAACCAGTACGGTATGAACATAGAAGTCATTGGATCCAAACCGGGCCAAGCATCTGCCATTAAAATGTTAAGGAGTGCCTATACCAAGGGGGTCTCTGCACTTTTAACTGAATCATTATACGTTGCTTATAAAATGGGCCTTGATGAAGAAGTCCTTAAATACATAACCCAAACGGAAGGTCCCTATTTCAAAGAATCTGCAGTTTCAAGGATCAAAAGCAGTGCCTACCATGCTAAAAGAAGGTCCGAAGAGATGGAAGAAGTGGTAGCCATGATACGCGAAGAAACTGAACCTGTGATGAACCAGGCTACATTAGAATTTTTTGGTGCACTGGCTCAAAAACTTGAAAAGCCTAGCCAAAGGCCAACCAGTATGGCCCACGTATTCCGGATGTTAGAAGAATCAAATAATCAGGGTTAATATCAAAGGTAACTCTATTAATTTGTGAGTTATTCTATAAATTCTTTAATTATATTACCGGGAACTTACAGAATTATATTTATCAATTGATAGTTTTTGGTGCATCTTCATGAAAAATGAGCTAATGAAAGAATGTCACGAAGCCCTTCAGGAGTTGGTGGGCAAGAAGATCCTTGACATTAAGTTTGAAGCCCGGAACAGAGATTGTTGGAGGTTTTACATAGAAAGTGACGGGGGAAAGTTTGTAATGACCTTCTGTCAGGACTGGCAATGTCCTGTGGTGGAAATGAGAGACCGTTAATCATCTTATTCTTATTCGCACTCTCCAACCTCTCTTCTTACTTATCATGCTCCCCTGCAGAGGAACAATCTGGGAATCTATAAGTAACCGGAGATAGGTAGCATCTTTAGCAGGCAGCTTAAGTGGACTTTTCATTTTTCTTTCTGATGTTCTAAGCAGGCAGGAAATCATTCCTCTTTTATCCACGTATAAATAAGCTTCAAGACCCTCTTTTAACGATGGTATTTCAAAGTTACGAAGATGTAAACCGGCATCCACCGTGTGTGGTGGTTTTTTTAGAATATTTTCTCCTTTTCTGAATTTTTCATGGGCTTCCTGGCTGGTTATTCCCTTTTCAACCGATGAAGCCACAAACCATGCTCGTTCTATAACCCGCTCTACTTTCTGGTCCGGAGGTATAATGCCGTCTTTTTCATAGCACCTTATAAGATCGTACACTTCCCGGCGGGTAACATTCTCCTCCGAACAACTCAACGCCAGGCGGGTGAGCACCGGCCCATATCCTGCTTTTCTGAGCGAGGCCCAAGCCGAAGTTTCTTTGCGGTACTTTCGTCCCTGCACAATTTCCTCCACAGCAACTGCATTTAAGTGGGCTATTTCCAAAAGACGAGGACGGGAAAAATTGTTAAGACGGTCCAGGAGAACCTCAAGGTTTCTTTCGCCAGGAATATTATCTTTGTTTATTTCTTCTTTCAATATCTTCATGGTGGATTTGGGAAGCAGCCTTTGAACGCTCTTTGGTATTTCCATGTTGTTGTCAATTATTTCCCTTCTTATGATGCGGCCGGATATCTTCTCTTCACCTACTTTTGATTCGGGAATGAAATGAAACTCCATTTTGTTTGCCAAAACTTTTCCTAAAAATTCATTGACAGCATACCAGCGGATAACGTTACGGTTGGGGAGTTGACGGGGAATGCCACTGAATATGCCCTGTTTAACGAAGTTGGATGCATACTTCTTTATTTTAGCTGGTGAAACATCAGCGGCGTCCACATAGTCCCGCACTCCGTCCTCGATCATCATGGCGATGCGTATGGGTACGGTGTAGGCCATGGTCAGGCGGTGGTGTAGGCCTTCAATGGGGACTATTCGGTCTGCCCCTGCCTCCAGGGCCATTTTACTTCTAGCTTCGAAACTGGTGAAAAAAGGTGCATGATTGGCACTGTAACCTTTATTAAGGTATATAACTACTTCTTCCCCTTTTTCATCAGCCACTTGGCGGGCTTTTTGTATTAAATCCACGTGTCCGAGGTGGACCGGGTCAAAATCAGCGCTTATTCCTATCAAAAAATACTCACCTTTTGCAAATCAAAGCTTAATATGTGATATTTCTTTAATTAATGTCATATTTGCACTTTTTAATAGAATATTCAGTACCAAAAAGGTTGTATAAACTAAAAACCCGTAAATACTAAATTTTAGATTAAACTAATTTAATATAACATATTATTACAATTTAATTATTAATTGATTCAATGTAATTTTTTGTTTATTATACCTACTAAAAATTTTTTTTATGAATCTTCCATGAATGCATTACTAATAACACCATTTTCTGTCCCTAAAATTCTTTCAATAAAATCGAAAATTACCATAAATCTCCTTTTAAATTCATCTGAGTCATGATCAGCACTATCCACTCCCTGTAAAACCATAGCCGAGATTCCATTAAATGCTTTAGCAGCATAGTCAGGGTATTGGGTGTTGAAAATCCCTTCATCCACACCCTCTTTAAATATATGGGCTAGTGGTCCCACTGTTTCAAAAGGAATTCTTTGTTCAAATTTACGCTGCAAGTGAACGTTCTTTTCATCATTTACGTATTGCATGATACCTCTTGTATCATTCCTAAAGGATACTGAAAACTCAAAAATCTTCACAAGTTTATCCAATGCATTTAGATTATAATCTTTAGAAATTTTTTCCATGCTTTCAACTATAATACTGATATATTTATTAGTTATTTCATCTAAAACTGCTTCTTTAGACTTAAAATAGTAGTAAAAAGTGCCCTGGGCAACTCCTGCATGGTTAACGATGTCTGAGATTAGGGTATCATCATAGCCTTTCTCTAGAAATAATTGTTCAGCTATATCAATAAGTTCTTGGCGTCTTTCTTCTGGACTTTTAGTAACACGAATGGAATCATTCCTCCTTTTAAATGGTAACTATTCTGATGATTATTTTCCAGTTTTATTTATTAATGATTGGATTGCCATTACTGCACTCTTCAAACCATTTTCTTCACGTATTTTAAGACCTATTTTATCAGCATTTTCCCTAATTACATGATTATTCAGAGATTCTGTAATCCCCTTAGACAGTTTTTCAGCGGCAAGCTCCTTTCTAGGTATAGGGTGCGTTGCAACACCGAGAGAATAGATACGCTCAGCCCAAGCAAACTGGTCAATCATATATGGCACTGGAATAGAAGGCAGCCCTGCTTTTAAAACTTCAGCAGTCGTGCCCAGACCGCAGTGATGAACAACACAGGAACTATAACCAAACAACCAATCGAAGGGAATCTCCTGAATCAAATATATATGTTCTGGAATTTTGCCATCATATCTTTCTGTATTTAGAATAATTGCCCTGGAACCTGCTAGCTGGACTCCTTCAAAAAGAATATTCAAAAGTGAATTATTATCTTCTTCACTCCAACCTGCAGATCCGAAGCTTATGAATATTGGGGGTTCGTCTTTTTCTATAAACTTTTGAAGATCTTCAAGTGGAGAATAACTTGATGAAGCCTCTAAATACCAATAACCAGAAATTACATTCTTGGATGTCCAGTTATTACTTGGCTTAACTACATGTTGACTCATGGGTAAAAGTATCAATTGAGGATTGTTTGATTTACTGGAGGGGGGAGCACCAATTTCTTTCCTAAATTGTTCATATTTTCTCCCCATTAGGAAATATAAAGCTAATTTTTCAACGATTAATCCGATATTTAGTCTCATATTTTTTGTGAATTTCTTTTCTGCCATGGTTGGATCTATTACCACGCTGATAAAGGGTTTATTTGCTATATCGGCTTCAGCTAAACCAAAACTTCCATATCCTATTACCAAATCATAAAGAGGGCAGAGTTTCTGTAAAGTATTCGTTTGCTCCCTAACTCCCTTGAAAAAAAAGTTAGTTCCAAGTTTTGCTGCTTTCATAGTGTTTTTTGCATTCATTATCTCTTGTAATTCATTTATTCCATCTTCAGGGTTGCCTTCAAGGGAATAACAATCAATACCATATGATTCACCTAATTTTTGGAATTTACTATTTAAAGCAACAGTTACTTCATACCCCTCATCTTTGAGTGCCGTCGCCAGTGCAAAAAAAACCTGCACATCCCCGCGCACACCCATAACTGGTAATAATATCTTCATTTTAAACCTCCCACTTTTTAATTAATAAAATGGAAACAATTATATATTGACTGATGTCAGTCATTTTATATTATTTGATATAAATAGTTTCCGGAATGATGAAGATCCCGAAGAATTCGACGAAAAGAAAAGAAAAAAAACTTCTAAATTATCTAAACAGTTTTTAGAATCATAAAGATTTAGGAAAAAGAAATACGTAATAACTTAAAGATTATTGGATATGAAGTTCAAAGTCTTTGTCAGTGGAAACCAGACAGAATTAGTAGAAGAAAGGTTTGCTGTAAAAGATGCTATTGGAAACACTCCTATAATTAAGGGTTTTTTCCAGCCTTTTTTATTTTAAGATTTACCTGCTAGTGGTCATGATGCAGTTTCAACATTTTTAGATGAGGTAAAAACTAGTGATGTATTTACTGCGTTATATGCAATTGAAGGATATTTCTAAATCCTATTTGGATTTTTTGGATGGTATTTGGGTGCTTATTTTTTAATGTCAGAACACCCTAAAATACAAATACATGGTTTTGTGATGGTGATTTTGCTAATTGTTTTTAGTATTGTACTTATAATAACAGGTAGAAGGGATAAAAAGGAATTTAAAGATTGGAAAATAGAAAATGGAGTAGACATAAGTTAAAAGAGATGTTTAATCAACCATAGCCGTCACTTGAGTATGGCAATGAGTATTAATATAAATATGAGGATGACTGCAGCTCCTCCAATAAGCCGGTTTCTTATTGATGTCTGGCATTCAGGACAATAAGAGGCTGCATCGTCCTTTTTTTTACCACATCTTTGACAGTTTGCCATATGAAATCCAAGGCATGTAAATCAACGTATTTCTCAATGATTAATGTATCATTTTAGAATTTATATCCCTTTTTTATCAGGACGCCGTGGTTTTTCAGATGCACCTTTCCCTGCTCTTTTTCCTAGACTTGTTTTTTGAGCTCCACTGGTCTCTTTGTGAGATACGGGCCTTATTAGTCCACGCTGCAAGACGAAATCTTTTTCTAACAACTTATCTAGAACATCCTGGAAATCTTTGCGGGTTAAATCCGGAAATTTTTTTTTTAACAGGGAATATAATCTTTTTTCAAGGTAAACACCATTATGATCTTTTAATATGGCATTGGCCTTTGCCTCTATATTGGAAAGTTCATTATCAGGAGTCATATCCTATTTCACCTCTTAATATAAGTTATACTCTCTATTTGGGCCGGAAAGCATTCACCGGACATTCTAAAGTATCCATATCTCCTGGAACTTCTTGTCCGAAACAGTTTCCTTTCGTATCATCAACTGCTTCATAAAACTTGCATTCAAAACATTGGGGCATTATTTTACCTTTTCTACTTTTATATTAAATCTTCTTTTTTATTAGATAATATTAATGCCGTTCTTACCCTCGAGGATGTGCAAAACGGTAGCCATGCATTTCGTTTTAAGTTTCACTAATTTAACCCAAGAATGGCCTGAACTCTAAGATTATCAGCATAGATCTTTACATTAGAGAATTTCTATTAAACATTTTAAGATGTTCTTATCTATAAAGACTCCCGTTAAGGCTTTATTGATATTATTAATTATTTTATAATTTGTATTCCTTCTCAATTTTAGAGGTTTATAGAAATTCTCATTAAAGTTAAGGCACCAAAAATGCACACGAACAAGGACATGAGCGATTTTTTTTATAAGATATGAAATCCAGTTGATGCCATATACTCCAGCCTAGTGATAATAATACCCAATAACCTTCTATAGTTTTACGTTATTAATTTCATGACCCTTAGATCGTATTTTAAAGGGGATTTCACTATAAATACCTTTAAGATCCTCGCGCAATTTTTCTAAAGATTCGGGGGTTGGAGAAAATAAAAGGACTCCACCCCCTCCACCGGCGCCCAGAGGGAAAGCTGTACAGTTAAAGCTTTTAGCACGTTTCAATAAATCCCTAGAACTTTCCATATAACCTTCACATAGTTTTGTCCGTATTTTACGGTATTCTTCTATTGATTCTGAGACATGATCCCACTTTTGTAGTCTTAATCCCTCACGAAACTCATAAGCTACCTTCATTTTCTTAGAATGTAAGTTATATCCAACTTCAGTCAAAAGAGCGTTTCTCCATGTTAAATTAACTTCTGAGCTTAGGCGAGGATGTCCAGAATGAAAAATAGCCGTTCTTTCTTCTAAAAGCCCGTAATCTTCTGGTGATATCAATTCGTAACGTAAAGATTCACCATAACCGGTGCCAGGATACCCTGGTTTTCCCCATGGAAACCAGACATAATCAGTTACTCCTCCAAAAATAACATTGGATTGTTCCTGGGTTCCAGTGATACTTACTCCAAAACTCTGTTCAATACGAGAAGCTAAAGAAATCAATTGAATCTTGCTAAATGGTCGTCCTGCTAATTCATTTGCAAGTATACACACGCCAATTGTGGCTGTTGATGATCCTCCAAGTCCTGAAGATTGTATACCTTCTCGAAGATTCTTTAAAACAAACATAACACCTTTGATGTCAAATATTTCAATTATTTTAAGTAACCAGTTCTCTCTTACTGGAATTACTTCACCTGGAGAAGCAATAACTTCAGTTTTATATTCAACAGATTTTACGCCTATAAGATCAGGATTAAAAGGATGAGCCTCAATTTTAGTTCCGGTATCTATGGTTATACCTACTGTTCTTGGAAGATTAATTGTCCATTTTCTGGCAGGATCATCTTTATCCGGTATTTCTGGTAATTTCCAGAACGTCTGCTGAAATTCGCTTAAATCTAAACTGGATCCTGGACCATCAATTCTGTTGTATGCAATAACTTTTGGCAAAGCCTTCTCTTTTTCGGCTATTTTTAAGGAATCATGAAGTTGAATTGACATTAACACCCTATCTTTTTTGTTAGAATAAAAATCATTAGTATTTATATCAAAGAATCACTTAACTGTATTATAAATAAAATTGAAGATATTTTATTCTGCGAATTCAGATTATCTTCAAAACATTTAATTCATTTGAAATCGAGCTTCCTCAGTGTTTTCATTTAATTTAAGTTTCTGTCTTTCGTACATAACAGCCTCAATATCCTTTAATTGGTCAGATACCCATTTATTCAGGTTATTTCTTTGAACGGTTGCCTTTGCTTTGGCAATCATTGGGGCTTTGGTTTTTTCATCCATTAATAAAGCCGTATTAATTGATTCGGCAGTCTGTCGTATATCGTAAGGATTTATGCAAATTGCCCCATCCTTTAACTCTTCATAACACCCTGCCCCAGTAGAAAGGATTAATGCACCATTATTTTCGTTTACAACACTCCCCTCTTTGGCTACGATATTCATTCCATCTAATATGGGATTAACCATTAAAACATCATATCTTTTCAAAAGGGCAATTACTAAGTCGTAATTTCCCATGCAGATGTATTTAATTGGCTCCCAATCCGGAGTAGCATATTTATTGTTGATTTCCTTAACTATGTCTCGTATATTATCAATGTATTCCCTGTAGATCTTTATATCCTGTCTTGACGGCATTAAAGTTGCTACAAACTTAACTTTTTCTCTCCATTCTGGATATTTCTCAAGGAACATATCATAGGCTTGGAATCCTCTAATAATATTCTTAGATAAGTCTGTTCTGTCTGTTCTGTAGATCAACTTGCAGTCTCCAATCATTTCATCTACTTCTGCTTCCTTAGCAATGACATTTGGATCTTGTGCATGGTTCGTGAGTGTTTCTACATCAACACTGATAGGATAGGTTCTTACATGGCAGACATACCCATTATATAGAATGTCTCCCACCATGTCATCCACCAAAGCGTTTGGCAGGATCAGTCTAACTGTTTGCAGAAAATTGTTCTTATAACGGGGAATATGGAATCCTAAGACATCATTTGTCAGCATACTCTCTAATATTTCGATTTGCATGTGATTGGGCAGTTGCTGGAATATTTCTGGTGGTGGGAATGGTATATGGACGAATTGACTCATAAGAACATCTGGATGCTGTTCTCTTATCAATTTCGGTGTTAAATAAATGTGGTAATCCTGTAACATTACTATTGGAGTCTTTTTTGAGGTAAGTAAATCTTTTCCTATCGCTGCTGCAAACTTAGAGTTTACATATTGGTATGAATGCCATGCATGATGCAGTTCATCGTCTGCACATGGGGAATATGGTGGATTCCACATCGAGTGATGAATAAACCACAATAAAGGATTGGCGAATTTGCCATTAAACCCATTATAAGCGTCCTCTTCTGTTTTGATGAATTGGACATAATATTCAGGGTCTTCTAATGGTATGGGTACTTTACAATCGTATTTATTGTCCATATAGTGGTCACATTCTCCGATTGCAGAAGAAACCCATTTTCCATGGGTTTTTTTCATGAAGGGTATCATTGACCCGACTATCCCCCCCGCTCCTCTTATTAGTTCGATTTTCCCTGTTTCATCTCTTTTAAATAGTACGGGGCCTCTGTTTGAGGCTACTATTATTTCTTTGTCTTGTAGAAATTCAGAGTTCATTTTTGGTGTCTCCTAACATTTGATTGGTGGACATTTGAGTCATCATCATCTAGAGGCCAATTGAACAGAAGACTGCAACTAAATCCATAAATGGTACCCCTCCAATTGGCACTATCTTTATCCCTGACTTTTATATAGTGATTTTATTATTTCTCCTCTATTTAAACATTTACTATAATATTAGCTATTTAAAAATAATCAGAACCAATTAATAACAACGTTTAATAAATTATTACCAATTCAAAATATGTCGGAACCATTCTGTATTATAGCAATGGAGCAAGGCATTTCCAATAATTGTAGCTATTAATGGTCGATTTATGATCCATAAGACTTCACTAAATTCACCAAATCTTTATCATTCGCCAAAAATTCGATTAAAAAATTTCTAAAAAAAGTTAAAATAGTTTAATAAGATTTGGACATGCTGTTTATGGCTAAAAAATTAATAATGAAGCATATTTCATACATTACGCGGGATTACACAGTATTGATATTAATTGAATTTTCTTTTTCAATGCCATGACCAAAAATAGTATATACTCTTTTATGTAAACTATTTTTTACAATATGTAACATATTTATTACAAGGAGTTGTTAGTTTGATAATTGCAAAACCAGAATGGTTCACCAGAAGGAAATACACTGGTTGGGTTGTAGGAGTTAAAACCTGGCAGGGAGCAGTATATTTAGCAGGAGTATTCATAAAGCTTCCTATTTTACTTTTACTCTTTTCCTGGTCCACCGAAGCCATGCTCATAGTCACCGGCATCTGGCTGGCCT
>JAUYBK010000162.1 GCA_030693105.1 Methanobacteriaceae archaeon
GAGCAGCCATAGCTATTTTCTCAGAACCCCGGGGTTCCTGTGTCACGGGTGCCGCCATGGGTATCCTTTCTGAGCCAGGAATCTTTTCTTCGGATACCGGGGTGGTCATGGGGATGCTGGAACGCTTCGTATTACCTCCAAAGATGTAGTTAGCCAGGATAGAAAATCCAGTGCCTATGGAACTATCAAAATCCGATTCCACATCAACTTGGGCCAGGATATAATCAGGGTACTTTCTTATTTCAAACTTATCTTCCTTCATCTCCAGAACGTAGGTAGGACTTTCCGTCATCTATAAAACCTCCTCAAAAATTTAATTAATATTTAAGGTTTTTTTAAAAAAAATATAACCTTCAACAAACTGAATTAAACAAATACTTTTAGTAGTTTCTATTTTGTTTATAAAATAATATACAAATTTCTGCATTTTTCTTTGCAATATTAGTCTATAATAACCTTATTAGATAAGCTCATCTTTAGTCTAATTAGGGCAACCTACAAAAACCAGCAGAAAATGCAGATCTTAATTTGTAGAAGATAAATAATTTAATAAAAGGTTTAAGAAAATAAATCATCCCTTATTTTAATATAATTCTGATTATTAAATTAAAGGATATTCCCCCTAATTTTTGGTGGAGATACCCCTAAAGCGTACCCTAAAATATAAAGCATTTAAAAAAGAAATATTACTTTAGTTTTTAATAGGAGGGTAACAGAATGGACAATGAGTTGAGAAGAGAATTAATAGCAAAATCTCCCATTACTTTTGAGGGGCTTAAAAAGCTAAATATTGGTGCAGGAATTTTTCTTGGTTTTCAGGGAATTATAATGATTGCTTTGGGACTGATGTTGGATTGGAAACAGGAACTATACACATTCTATCTCAAGTTTAAAATAATATCATTGGCACCTCCCAGCTTTCAGATTTTACCAGATCCACAAGTAGCATTCACTGTAACAGACTTGGGAGTGATCTTATCATCGTTCTTATTCATTTCTGCCTTTGCTCTTTTAATGATAGCATTTGTAAAAAACAAGAGCTACGTTGAAAACTTAAAAAAAGGCATGAATCCCTACCGATGGTATGAATATTTCTTTTCAAGTTCCATTATGCTGGTAATCATTGCCACCTTTGTAGGAGTGTGGGATGTGTGGTCCCTGGTGATGATTTTCGTTTTAAACGCCACCATGATCATGTGCGGTTATTTGATGGAAAAGATAAACTTCTTCACCAAAAAAACAGATTGGACCGCCTATCTCCTGGGATGTCTGGCAGGATTTACTCCATGGGTTGTATTGGCAGCTTACTTTATAGCAGCGTTAGGATCAACAGATACCAGCCCTCCAACATTCGTTTACTTCATACTGGCTTTCTACTTCATAATATTCAACACCTTTTCCATCAACATGATTTTACAGTACAAAGGTGTTGGGAAATGGAAAGACTATCTCTACGGTGAGCGGGTCTACATACTCCTAAGTTTCATTGCCAAATCCCTATTGGCATGGATGGTATTTGTTGGAGTATTTGCACCTTAAAAAAATCAAAAGAAATTAGAGGGATTAATCCCTCAATATTATTTTTTTAATCTAAATCTCTTCGAATGGTTGGATAATGACAAACCCACTTCCCTGGAACTTCATTTGGAATGTTTCGCCGCTATCTTTACCTATCAGAGTTTTGAGATCTATGTTGGCCTTTACTGCTGGTGTCAAACCACCGGACCAGGCTACGGTTGCTCCCGGATCAGTGTAGACGGGTTGGTCGGAAGTTACGCGTAAGGTGATGGGTTTGAAATGAGTGGTAATAGCAATCATGCCGGTTCCTTCGAGTTTTATATTGAACAAACCCCCGGACATCATCCCTCCACTGCTCATCATGGTTATGTCCCAGTCTATCTGGTCTTCAAAGGCCAGTAGATCGTTTCCATTAACGTATATCCGCTCGTTCTCGAGTCTGATAACTTGGACCTCTTTTCCGGTATCTGCCAGGTAAACATGCCCTATACCTTTCATCTTCATCAGTGTGCTGGATTCGCCGGTTACTGCTTTTTTAACAAATTTATCCAGCCCATGCTCCAGAGTACCTTCCCTTCTGAATTTCACATCTCCAGTGTAGGCTACCATGGCTCCTTTTTTAGACCATACCTTGCCGTTAAGGTTCACGTCCAATAGATAGGGGTTTTCCAGTTCAAATGTTTCATCTGAACCTTCTTTCTGCATGGTGTTGGCCACAAATTGACTTATTGAATATTTACTAGTCTGAGTCACTGTTTCCTGAGGGACTGCTTCGGCAGGCGCCTCTTGATTTAGGTTAAGGGTATCACCACAACTAGGACAAAATTTACCTTCCGTTACTTCGGTTCCACAACTAGGACAAAACATCTCAAGACCTCCAAAAATTTATAATAGTGAGTTATGATCCCTCCTTAATAAAACTATCTTAAAATAAGTATTTAGGATAATTCATCAATATTAATCACTGAATTTTTTTAGATAAGGTATTTAAGAGCTATTTTGATTGTTTTTTAGTTTTGACGACATTTTAGTGCCAAATAAAAGAAGTTAACAGTTAAGGATCCTACCAAACTGGAAGGGTTTTTCATCAGAGAAAGGAATATATTCACATCCGGTTGATTTATTGATAAAGAGAGCTTAATATAAAATGACAAAATTATTGATGTCTAGAGATGATACGGAATGAAACTAGGTAAATTAGACCAAGAATGTCCTAAATGTGGTTGTAAAGATAAAACTATCCAGAGAAGACTGGACCCCGAACATCACGCCCATGGATCCACCAAGGCCTTTATCTGCAGTAAATGCGGCTACGTGTTTAAGGAAGGAGAAAAAGAATAATTTGACAAATATTATTAGGTGTCTATAAAATGTTTCACGTCATGTTAGTGCCTACCCTAAACTGTCCATCCAACTGCAGCTACTGCTGGGGTTCTAAAGAAGACACAGGGATAATGGACATTGGAATTATTGAGGAAGTAGTTAACTGGCTTATAGAATACCGTGAAGACCCCATCCACTTCACTTTCCACGGTGGCGAACCCCTACTAGCTGGTTACGACTTTTATAAAAAGGCACTTCCCATGTTAAGAGAAGGTCTAGGCGAGCGGGAAGCAGGTTTTTCACTGCAAAGTAACCTATGGCTCCTAACTGATGAACTGGCCCAACTCCTGCGTGATTACGGTGTGGCAGTGAGTTCCAGTCTGGACGGACCAAAAGACATCAACGAACTCCAGAGAGGAGAAGGATATTTTGATAAGACCATGAAAGGCTATGAAATTGCCCAAAAAAATGGTCTCCTTGTGAATTTCATCTGCACCTTCACCTCCTACTCCAAAAACCGGGTAGACGAAATTTTTGATTACTTCTTAGAAAAAGGATACAATTTGAAGTTACACCCCGCCCTACCATCTTTAAGGGGAAATAATTCTGATCCCTGGGCTATTTCCCCGGAAGAACACGGTAAACTGTTAATTATTCTCCTGGAAAAGTACCTGGAACATCTGGACGAAATTGAAATCAAAGACTTCGACCACTTCTGCAAGAGTTATTTCATTAGGAAGGGGACAGTATGTATCCTAGCAGATTGTCTGGGTGATACACTGGCGGTTGATTTTGAAGGAAACATCTATCCCTGCTACCGTTTCGTGGAGATGCCCGCGTACGTGATGGGTAACGTCCGGCAAAAGCCCACTCCGGAAATATTACAAGAATCAAAGGCCTGGAAGACCATTAAGGAATATATGGACCTAGTGGATGAGGATTGTAAAAAGTGCCGTTACATTAAGATGTGCCGGGGAGGATGCCCCTATAACGCTCTTCAAGCAGATAAGGGAGAGGTAAAAAATGTGGACCCCCAGTGTACTGCATACCAGATGATATTTGATGATATAAGCAAGCGCGCTACCAAAGAGATGATGTCTAACATGATGCCCTCTGATCCAGGCCAAAGGACGGGAAAAAAGGGAATAATGTCTTTAATGATTAAATAAGTTCAACCTCATTGAAAATTAAAATACACAAAACATAGCCGTTTAAAGGTGAATTTATGTCGGTGCTCTTAACTAACATCAAAAATGAGTTGATTCATGAAGCTTTAGAGAAAACTGGTTCTGATTCTGTGATATCCATCCTTAAAGAAGGTGAAAAAATATTAATAGATACTGGTGTTCCAGTTCGTGGAGAAGAAATAAAACTTGAGGATCGGGATAGTGTATCATCAAAAATTAACACGATTTTAAAGGACACTTTTAATAAAGGAGACGTTGAGCTGGCCCTGGAACCAGATGCATTGGGACTGATGATCCTGAATACTGCCAAGAACATTGATATATTTAAAAAAAAGAATATTTACGTGGTTAATTTGGGTAAATTGGAGAAGTTTAAGGCTTGTCTATGTTAAAGGTTAAATTTATTCATTTTTTAATCATAAACAAATCAATTTGTCCCAAGTTATAATAACGCAAAATTTCCTATTTTATACAGCAGTCTAAGATATAAATAGTAAGGATTACTAAAACTTTTTAATCTAAACCAAAGGATGATAATACCATGATAGTTAAGGAATGGTGCATGTACTGTGGGGAGTGCGCCGGTTTATGCCCCCGCAACCTCATCGAAGTAAGAGAAACAAGCTTGATTTTCCATGAAGAAGGATGTAAAGATTGTAGAATATGCATCCAGATCTGTCCGGTGGAAGCTCTGGAGAAATAGAAGGTGATGATTTATGATAGTAACTGACGTCCTAGTTATCGGAGCCGGACCCGCCGGTTCATCAGCAGCCAAGCACGCCGCATTAAACGGTGCGGAAGTGCTCATGATTGATAAAAAATCTGAAATAGGAGCACCCAAACGTTGTGGAGAGGGAGTTTCTAAAGAAGGACTTAAAAAACTGAGAATTGAGCCCAACCCTCGTTGGGTCACTAAAGAGCTCAGTGGTGTCCGCATGGTATCTCCCAACGGTACCGACGTGGTCCTGGATGATGAAAAGGTTAAACTACCCGAAGCAGGCTACATTTTAGAAAGGAAAGTTTTCGACAAATACATGGCCATGGACGCCGGGCGGGCGGGAGTTCAAATCATGATTAAAACCCTGGCCACCGGTATAGAACGAGATGGGGATGGTATTATAGTGTATGCAGAACACATGGGTTACTCCCTTAAAATTCAGACTAAAATTGTCATAGCTGCTGACGGTCCTGAGTCACGCGTTGGGCGTTGGGCGGGTCTTAAAACCAGCATGAAACCCAAGAACATGGAGTCCTGCGCCCAGTTTGAAATGGTAAACGTGGAGATGGAAGAACCAGACTGTATCGAATTTCACTTCGGCAGCGTAGCCCCCGGAGGCTACGCCTGGATATTTCCCAAAGGCGATGACATAGCCAACGTAGGATTGGGCATACTAAACACTGTCACCGATAAAACTGCCTACCAACATCTTTTAGAGTTCGTGGACCAATGTCCCGCCACCCAGAACGCCCAACCAGTAGAGTTAAACATTGGGGGAGACCCGGTGGGAGGATTAATCAAGGAACTGTTGGCAGACAACATTTTAGTAGTGGGTGACGCCGCAGGAATGGTAAACCCCTTGACTGGAGGAGGAATTGCCAGTGGAATGACCGGAGGGCTCATCGCGGGGGAAGTAGCAGCAAAGGCTATTAAAAACAATGACTGGTCCGCCAAGGGCATGGAGGAATATAAAAATCGCTGCCAGGAAGAAATTGGAGATTCCTTCAAGAAATATTTAAAGGCCAAAGACTACATGCTCAGCCTCACTGACGAGGAATTAAACACCATCGCCGAGGCCTTCCGAGACAGCGACTTTGAAAGTATCAACACCACAGAACTTTTAAAGAAACTGGTGAAAATTTCACCTAAAGCCCTCTTAAAACTGGGTAAACTATTCTAGACCGGGATTGAATTACCCTAAACCTTTATTTTTTTAGAAAATTTAAATTGAAATTTATTTTTAAAAAAATCTTATTTAACACATTAAAAAAAAATCTTATTTTTAGAATATAATTACCAGGATGCACAAGAGAAAAAATACCAGTGCTACTTGATGGTATAAAATATCAGCCAGTTTTAGCATATCGTCCTTGTTGGTGAATAAAGAAAGGTACAAAGGTATTCCAGCCACGATGGACGGTGCCAGGGCCACCATGAATTGAATAATGTTCATTGCGCCCGAATAAATAATGAACAGGAACACCACTCCACTTGTGATTCCCACCAGGCTTGCATCTCGGGTTTTGGATTTGTACATCAAATAAGTTCCCATACCCGCCAGGAACATGAATAGATAAACGCTAATAGGGACAATGAAGATGTTTCCGAGTAACACGGCACAGGAAGCCAATCGCAAAACGGAATTAGTTGCCGTGCTAAAAAGTGGGGCCAGGGCTGTTTCTTTAAGGCGTATGGGTGGTACAGTGTATAA
>JAUYBK010000164.1 GCA_030693105.1 Methanobacteriaceae archaeon
TTAATATAGTTAGAAAAAATAACCCAATTCTACCGAGGTGGATTTTTGTCTTTAATATCACTGGTTGATTCTATTAAAAATTTTGAGGGCCTGACCCGTAAAAAAAGTATAAAAGATGTCACCAGCCTGTTGGGTGACAGTTATAAGGCTGGCGGACGTACTGTTCTTAGTTTTGGTGATGATGCCTCAGCACTGGATATTGGCAATGATAAACTGTTACTCCTGGCTGCCGATGGGATGTGGGGTAAGTTAATGGAGGCCGACCCCTTTTGGGCGGGGTACTGTTCAGTCTTGGTTAATGTTAACGACATTGCGGCCATGGGGGGAATACCCCTGGGCATGACCAATGTTATATCCACCCCGGACCCGGAGATATGCCGTCAGATAATGGAAGGTATCCGGGCGGGGGTGGAGAAATTTGGCGTACCTATGGTAGGGGGGCATGTGCACCCTGACACTCCATACAACGCCCTGGACGTTTCTATAACGGGTATAATAGGTTGTGATGATCTTATAATCAGTGGGGGGGCCCAGGTCGGCGACCAAATAATGGTAGCCATTGACCTGGATGGGGAGACCCATCCTCAGTTTAAACTTAACTGGGACACCACCACCATGAAAAGTCCCCAACTGGTCCAGGAACAGATAAAGGCCATGAACCGGCTGGCCCAGAAACATTTGTTAACTGCGGGGAGGGACATCAGCAACCCTGGTACCATAGGGACCCTGGGAATGCTCCTGGAATCATCAGGAGTAGGCGGAACCGTAGAACTGAAAAAAATACCCCGCAACCAGAGTGTGGAATGGGATGACTGGCTTAAACTTTACCCCGGAGCTGGTTTTGTTTTAACTTTAAAAGCTGAAAATGTTTCTGAAACTAAAAACATCCTGGAAGAAGTTAACATCACCTGTGGTGTGGTGGGGGAAGTTTTAACTGATAATAAACTCTTCATGACCGATGGAGAAGATAAAGAGATTGTTTTTGACTTCCAGAAGGACAGTATAATGGGAGTGAGAGAGGAGATATACTAGGGACGATTTTCATGATGGTAAAAGTTAATGGCGAGAAAGTAGAACTTCCCGAAGGCTCCACTATCCAGGATGCCATCAACGCTACTCAGGCACCCTACTTGAAAGGTAGTGTGCTGGGCCTGGTGAAGGGCAAGGAGGAAGTGGAAAGGCATGTTAACAAATACCGCCTTAAAACCAACCAGGGAAGTATAATCATAGAATTACGTAAAGATGCACCATCTGATCTTATTAAACTATGGAAAGATCGTTACCGTGACTTTGCTGGGCTAAGGATAAGGTGGACAACTTCCCAGGAAGTTTCGGTGGGGCCCGTTGCCACTCATTTAATACCCTCCCGCAACGAGTATTTCTACGAGCGCTGGGATGTGATATTCAGTCTATCAGGATTCACTGCCGATGCCACTCACATCATATTCAGCAAAGATAAATATAAATCAATTTATGGGGTCCCTGAAGGAGGAAATGGGGTCTTTGCTAGGGTAATTGGTGGTAAAAGAACCATAATGAAGTTAACTGATGACGACCATGTTCTGGAAGTTAAACCAGTGGTGGAAAGAAAGAGTATAGTAAAAAGTGCGGCTATCACTGACCTGGAAACTGAGCTATCAGATGGAAACCAGGTGTTCACGTATATATTGGTAAAATCCGAACCAAAATCTCCCCAGTCTGTGGAACACTTCTTTGCCCTGGCTGAAAAAGGTAAAATGAAGGTTGATTTCGATTCTAATTCTTTCATGGGCTCTTATGGTCTGCAAGGGCTAAAAAGAGATGCGGAATATATTGACAAGCGTAAAAGAGGAACATTGACTCTGCGTAACCAGGGCAAAGGCCTGGGCCGGGTTTACATTTACCGGGAGGACAGGGTTTCTACACCTTCCCACAATGTCCTGGGCAAGGTTAAAAAGGGCATGCAACTGATAGATATAGCTCGCTATGGTGATGAAGTCACAGTACGTGTCCAACCAGCGAGAATAATGACTCTGGCAATGACTCAGAAAGAAGCCGAAGAATTTTTACAATCGCAAAATGTTAAACAAATCCGAGATGGCTTAAAAGACGATGATGCAGTCATAGTGATCCAAGAACCTCACTTTACCATGGAAATAATAAAAAAAGGTGAAGTTAAGACTTTTGGAGTCCGTAAAGAGGATATAGTAGAATTGAAGTTAAGTGAAGATGCTCCCCGCTCCACCTGGTACTTCCAGAAGATAACGGGGCTTTTAGACATGCCAGTGGGGTCTTTAAAAGTACACTTTGCATTCCCGGGCATGAACCTCATGATGTTCCAGGGAAACTCCCGGGAAGCTAGAGGATTAATACCAGAGAACTCACCTAAGGAAAAGGCCGATGCCTGGGATATTGGATTAACCAACATGTCCCGCCGTCATATCGGAATGTTGGGGATTCGGTTTGAGGATAACGAAGAGTTTGGACCTACTGGAGAACCATTCCAGGGGACCAACATCATTGGAAAAGTGGTTAAAGGTATGGAAAATCTTAAAAAATTCAAAGAGGGGGAAACAGTTTATGTCCGGAAACGAGTCTAAAGTAACCCGCATGATCATTCTGGGACCCGCAGCTAAGATAAGCCAGAGCGAGCTGGTGGGAAAACTCCATATGTTGGAGCTTCCCCTGACCATTAAGTCCACCTGCTACGGGTCAGTTATTCACGGCGAAGAAAAGGATGTTCTTGATGCTGTTAGTAAGATCCGAAAACTTGATCCACCAAATATATTCACCAAGGACCGAGGATTTCCTCCGGGAGATCCCAGGCGCTGCCGAGCTAAAAGAGGCGGAGCCCGGGAGGGATTCCACCAACTGGAGAAGGAATTTGAACTGTTAGGATACGTGGGAGAAGCCCTAGATTGCCCCGAAGTAGTGGATTTAAAAGAACCTGGAAAAATATCGCCAGAAGAGTTTAGAAAAATAGCCTGGGAGTGTGAAAAATGAACCTGAATTCCTCATCAACTGGAGAAGATATAGCGGAACTGGCCCTGGCCATACACGAGCTGCTGAACCGCCTACCCCTAACTATGCGCACCAAAAACCAACTTGGCGTTCGAATCGAAGACGGAAAAGTTATAGATTACAATTATACGGGCCCAACACTAGAACTAGTACTTCAGGAAGGTAAAATCTCCCATAAAGTACCTGAAACAGGACCCTATCAGGGTACACAGGTGGTGGTGGTTCCTATCCGTGAAGAAGGAGAAGTAATAGCTGCGGTGGGGGTGGTTGACACTACCCAGGGCATATACAGTGATATAATCCAGATCACCAAGCGACCTGAAGAAATTAACGAGGGAGACTAAGAATGAAAGTAGCAATTTTCCCGCCAAATTCACTTATACTGGCCGACTTGGTGGAGCGAAAAGGCCACGAGGCACTGGTTCTGCAAAAAGAGATCAGAAAGAAAGTAACTGACCCGGAAATAGATTCACCCCCCTTCAACATTACCGAGGAAGAACCCATCAAGGGCCTTAAATATGCGGCCATTGAAGTTCCTTCCGGAATAAGGGGAAGGATGGCCATTTTCGGACCTTTAATTGAGGAAGCCGAAGCTGCCATTATCATGGAAGATGCCCCCTATGGTTTTGGATGTATTGGTTGTGCCCGAACTAACGAACTATCCATGTACTTTTTAAGGAAGCGGGGGATCCCACTCCTGGAAATTCATTATCCTAACACCCGGGATGGAACCATGGAAGTGGTGAACAAGATCAACACCTTCCTGGATGAATTGAAGGCCAAGGAGGCATAACATGGTTAAGATAGCACAAATTTCATGCGGAACCGATTACAGTGGGGTGCAGAAGGAGATAGAAAAGGCTGCGGCCACATTCGGTGCCGAGATAGTAATACCCGAAGCGGACCTGGACTACATCGATGAAGCTTACCAAAAGTTTGGTTTTAACGCCGCCAGCAGCAGTATAAGATTAATGATTGCCCGGGCCATGTCCCTGGTGGAGGGTAAGTCCGATGCCGATGCCGTTTTCATTGCTTCCTGTTTCCGTTGTGCGGAGGGGGCCCTGGTAAGAAATGAAGTGCGTCGTTTCATACAGCAGAACACCAATCTACCGGTGGTAACCTATTCCTTCACCGAGAGAACCAAGGCCGACGAGTTGTTTATCCGGATGGAAGCTCTGTCCACCATTGTAGAACGTAAGAGTCTTTTAGCCCGGGAAAAACAAGAAGGACTAACCTTGGGTATTGATTCCGGTTCTACAACCACTAAGACGGTTGTAATGGAGAATAACAAAGTAATAGGTACGGGGTGGGTTCCCACCACCGATGTCATTGCCTGTACCCAGGATGCCATGGACCAGGCCTTTGACGGCATTGGATACAAACTGGATGATATGGAAGGAATCGGAGTCACTGGTTACGGAAGGCTCACCATTGGTAAACACATGAACGCCCAGTTAATTCAGGAAGAACTGTCGGTTAATGCCAAAGGTGCGGTGTATTTGGCAGGCCATCAGAAGGGCGAGGCCACGGTGCTGGATATTGGCGGAATGGATAACAAGGTCATCACCGTCAACGACGGTATACCCGACAACTTCACCATGGGAGGAATCTGCGCCGGAGCATCGGGAAGGTTTTTGGAAATCACTGCCCGACGTTTAGGTGTGGATATCAAAGAATTGGGACCCCTGGCTATGAAGGGAGACTTTAAACAGGCCCTCTTAAACAGTTACTGTATCGTGTTTGGGATACAGGACCTGGTAACTTCCCTGGCAGCTGGAAACACCAAAGAGAATGTAGCTGCCGCCGCATGTTATTCAGTAGCTGAACAGGTTTATGAACAACAACTGCAGGAAATAGATGTGCGAGAACCCCTAATACAGGTGGGTGGGACCAGTTTAATTGAAGGGTTGGTGGATGCAGTTTCCACCGTCCTGGGCGGTATCGAAGTGGTGGTACCGGAATACTCTTCACATATCGGAGCGGTTGGCTCAGCTTTATTGGTATCCGGATTGGGGGACCTTAAAAAATGAACGTAGAATGCTA
>JAUYBK010000170.1 GCA_030693105.1 Methanobacteriaceae archaeon
GAAACTAAACGGACACCCCAAAAAAAGGCTGCCTAACAATGCACATTTTAGTTTCAAAAATGTAAAGGGAGAACCTCTAATATTCCTCTTAGATTCCAAAGGGGTAGCTGCCTCAACAGGTTCGGCATGTTCATCTAAAAAATTGGAACCTTCCCACGTTTTACTCGAGATTGGTTTGGAAGAAGAAGATGCCCAATCATCCCTGCGACTAACATTAGGAAAAGAAAATACCAAAGAAGATATTGATTTTGCCATAAACACTATTAATGAATCAGTGGAAAAGTTAAGAACACCGGTCACTATCTCGGGAATGACTGAAATAGTTCCCATAAACCGCTATGGTCCGGGGTTAGCGGAACTTGATGATGAGATTGTGGTGGATGAAGAAGTTAATTTAATAATTAATGAGAAATTTTCCAGAAGCTTTTCTATCAGCCCTAATTCTCTTAAAGAGTTTGCTACTGGTTATCTTCTTGGTGAAGGTCTAATATCTTCAGTGGATAATATTAACCGGATTGAAATTGAAGGTTTAGACATTAAAGTAAATATTGATCTGGCTGATTTTGATATTAAGGATCTGGTTGTCGGTTCAGATTGTTTTGGTGGGTGGAGAAGGAAAATAGAAGTGATAAACCGGGTGGAATCCGAGTTTTCTGTTTCTAAAAAAGATTTATTTAAATCCTTTGAACAACTGAAAGAAAAAGCAAAGGTTTGGCAAAATACTGGCGGAGCACATGTAGCGGGTTTAGTTTATAATGATAAATTCATCTCTCGAGAAGATGTAAGTCGTCATGTAGCTGCTGATAAAGTTATTGGGGCTGCTGCACTGGAAAATATAGATTTTGGCAAATCATTCATGGTTTACAGTGGTAGAATGCCGGCGGACATGATGATTAAACTCGCCCGTGTGGGAATCCCCATCATTGCCTCTAATGCTGCCCCGACCTCTTCGGGGTATGCGGTAGCCTTCAAAGCAGGGATAACCATGATAGGATTTTTAAGAGGAGAACGATTCAACGTATATTCACGTCTAGATCGTATTTTATTTGATTAAAAGAAGAAAAAATAAATTAAAATAAAACTAATATTCTTTTTGAACTCTATTTTTTTAAAAAGGTAAATAATAGGATGTTTTACCATCCCCGATCTTGTAAAAGTTCCTCGGCAGGGATGGAACTCATTTCTAATCCGGGCATGGCTTTTCCAAGGTCTCGGGAGACGTTGGCTAAGACTTCTGCATTATTGTAGTGGTGGGTGGCTTCTACTATGGCTTTGGCTAATAGTTCTGGTTTTTCGGATTTGAAGATTCCGCTGCTGACGAATACTCTGTCTGCTCCTAGTTGCATCATGAGGGTGGTGTCGGCGGGTTTGGCTACTCCTCCAGCGGCGAAGTTTACTACGGGTAATCGGCCTTCTTTTTGTGTTTGTTTAACCAGGCTGAGTGGTGCTTCTATTTCGCGGGCTACTCCCCATAGTTCTTCTTCGGTTTTGTCCTTTAGGATGCGGATGGTTCCTTGGATCATGCGCATGTGTCGGACGGCTTCCACTACGTTTCCTGTGCCTGCTTCTCCTTTGGTTCGGATCATGGTGGCTCCTTCATCAATTCTCCTTAAAGCTTCTCCGAGGTTTCTTGCTCCGCAGACGAAGGGTATGGTGAATTTCTTTTGTCGACGTGGTATTTCTCATCGACCGGGGTCAGTACTTTGCTTTCGTCGATCATGTCCACAACAACGATTCCAGGACTTGTGCTTCTACAAAGTGGCCGATTCTTACCTTGGCCATTACGGGTATGGATACGGCTTCCATTATTTCTTCGACTTTGCTGGGGTCCGTCATACGGGCCACACCACCAGAGGCATGAATATCAGCTGGCACCCGTTCCAGAGCCATGACTGATACTGCTCCGGCTTCTTCAGCTATAACTGCCTGATCAGCGTTAACCACATCCATACTACTCTGCCTTTAGTCATCTTGGCAAAGCCCTCTTTTAATATTTTAGTTCCATGTAACAAATTATTGCCTCCAAAAATGGTTTTAATTAGATTTTAATTTAATAAGATTTTATTAAAAAATTTATTAGAATAAGTTTTAGATAAATAACTTATTTTAATTATTTTAAGATTATAAAAAGAATAAAAATTGGTCAAAGTACTGTTATTTTATTCCCCATCCTTACCAAGCCGCCTTTGACTACCTTGGCGAATATTCCTTCACGGGGCATTATGCAGTCTCCAGCTTCCTCGTAAATGGCGCAGCGGTTATGGCACTCTTTACCAATCTGGGTAACTTCCAGAACGGCATCATTCAGCGATAGATAGGTTTTCAGAGGAAGATTGGTAAGATCCAAACCTTTAACAGTGATGTTGTCTGCAAAATCCCCTGGATTAACATCCAGACCAACTTCGCGCATCTTATTTATGCTTTCTATGGCCAGAAGACTTATCTGCCGGTGGGTGGCAGCATCGGCATGTGCATCACCCACCAACCCGTAATTTTCTTTTAGAATGCCTTTTTTAACATTCTTTTTCTGGGTTTGTTTTTGGGAGCTAATGGAGACTGCTATTACTTTTCCCTCTAAACTCATGTGAGTTCACTTTTTAATTCTCTTCTTAATATTTTTTTTTATTTTGACCCCTTAATCTTTCCAGATTCAGATTCACTAACGGATAAACCGGATTTAAGCTTTTCAAGTGCAACTTCGGCTACTTTTTCACCAGAAAGAAGCATTCCGCCGAAGGTAGGTCCCATACGGGGGGCTCCAAAGGCCGTGGCAACAGCCATTCCTGTAACCAGTAATCCCGGGTACACTTCCTGGGTTTTTTCCACCACAGCATCCTCTGATTTTTCAACCCACATTCCCTCAAAACCTTCAATTTCAACTAAACCGCGCTCCTCTAGGGACTTAACTACAACGGCATCGTGGCCAGTTGCGTCAATCACTAGTTTGGACTCCAGGGCCACTGGGTCCACGCATGTTATGGCTCGGGGAAGGGCTGATACGGGTGTCCAGTTAATAACCACACCTCCTACTCTGCCTTCACGCATAACCACGTCGTCAAATTTGGTCATGTTAACTACTTTTGCCCCCGCATCCAGGGCACTGGCTATCAACTTTGAACACGCATGAGGGCCGTCAGCAACATATAGGCCGTCTTGAACTTTTTTGTAGGGAACACCAATCTCATCGAGGATGATCTGGCCTGGTTCTCTTACAGTTAGCTTGTTCATGAGGTAACCACCAATCCAGAAACCTCCTCCTAAATAGTTGTTAGCTTCGATTAAAAGGGTTTTCACACCTTTTTCTGCTAACCTTTTGGCAGCTATTAGCCCACTGGGACCGGCTCCAATTATGATTACGTCACTTTCCACGTAATCTAGAAATTCTTCTGCAAACTCGGATACTATGGCTTTAGTTACATCTTTTTCGGATACTTTCGAAAATATCTCCATTTTTTCATCCTCCTAGGTTTATAGATCAAATCGATGAATGGTAATTGGTTATTAGATTATTCGTTGTGGATTTCAGATAAGGTGGATAAGACTTTTTTCAATTCAGAGGTCATTTCAATTTCTTCCTGGGTTTGCAGCACTCTTTCCAGTTCAGCATGGGTTTCAGGGTGGCGAGGTGCAGCACTACATCCACTGTCTGGAAGTATAGATATTGGGAAAGTACCTATCTTTTTACCTATTTTTGATATTTCCACTTTATCAAGTCCAATTAATGGGCTTAAGATGGGGATGGTGGCAGAATGGCGAGTAGCCAGTATGTTGGGAAGAGTTTGTGAAGCGACTTGTCCCATACTACTTCCATCTACTATGGCCAGTGCCTTCTCCTTTTTGGCAATTTCGCCGGCAATCTGATACATTCCACTTTTGCATAAAACGCAGGTCATCCTTTCAGGAGCTTCTTCTTTACATTTTTTGAGGAAATCTCCATAGTTAACTTGATAAAGTTTCAAAGGAGATCCAGAGGAATATTCCTGCAGTTTTTTGTGAATTTTAAGGATCTTCTCGCTGGAACCAGAAGTATAGGGATGATTATTGAAGTTAACAATGGTGACGCTGCAGCCCCTTTTCAACATCAAGTAAGTGGCCACGGGTGAGTCAATACCGCCGGATACCAGGGATATTACTTTACCCTGGGTCCCTACCGGTAAACCTCCCGGGCCTGGAATTTTCTGGTGGAATATGTAAGTTTTATCGTCCCTTATCTCTACAAATAACTCGAATTCAGGATTGGTGAGATCGACTGGTGCTCCGGTAAGTTCTACCACCACCGATCCACATAAACCTCCCATTTCTTGACTGGTGAATTCATGGTTTCCAGTGCGTCTGCATCGAACCGCAAAGGACTTATCCGGAGAAAATTCTCCTTTTTCAATCAGTTCTTCTAGGTAAACATTTATAGTATCTTTAATGGTGTTTTCGTTAGTCTCGGTCACTACGGTGGGACTGAAAGAGACAATCCCAAATATTTTGGAGAGTAATTGCAGGGATTCTTCCATATCCGAAGGGTACAAGTAAATTCTGCCGGGTTCTCTGATTACTTTGCCATTAATACTATTTTTTATGTTGGATATGAGCTTTTTCTCGAATCTTATTCTGACTTTGGGGCTCTTTATCCCTATTTCTCCGTATCTAATAATTATGAATCTTTTAAGCATGTTGGGCTCCTAAAAAAATCAAAAAAAGTTAGTAGTTGAATTTAAATTCCACCACATACTTCACATTCTTTTCTTCTCTGGGTTTTGACCTTTTCTAAGGAAGATTTAAGCCCATCCCACAGCAGAAGTTCATTCTCTAAAAGCTCACCTTCTCCAGTAATATATTTAATGATTTCTGTAGCCTGTACTAAACCAATAAAACCGGGTGCAACTCCTATAACTGGGAAAATTGCTTTAGGTGGACTTTTTGGGAATATGCAGTTTAAGCATGCAGTTTTTCCCGGTATAATTGTGGTGGCTTGTCCTTCAAACCCACTGACTGCACCGTGGAAGTAAGGAATTCCCAACTCCGCACTGGCTCGATTCAGGGTATGCCTGGTGTTGAAGTTATCCATAGCATCAACTATTAAATCAGATTCTCCAACCAGTTCTAAGATGTTCTCATCAGTGATAGTTTCTAATGATGTTTCAACGTTTATGTCCGCATTGACGTCTTTTAAGGTTTCTTCAGCAGATTCTACTTTGTTTCTGTTGATGTCTTTCTGACCGTGCAGGATCTGACGATTGAGGTTGCTCAGCTCCACAATGTCGTGATCTACTATCTTTATGGTTCCTACACCTGCTACAGCTAGATATAATGATATGGGTGAACCTAATCCTCCGGCTCCCGCTAGGAACACCTTCGTATTTTTTAACTTTTCCTGTCCTTCTTCACCAAAGATCATGGTTTGTCTTTGGTATCTATCCAATTCACTACTGGTAAGCATATAATCATCCCTTTAAAATTTTTTTAACCGCCGAATATTACTTTTATAACGGTTATTTCGTCTTCGTTGGTGAGTATTTCTTCCTCGATAATTATGGTATCATCACGCTTAACTACCACTTCCATGGGGTTTATTTCCAGCTTTTTTAGGACTTCTTCCACTGAAGATGTAGTGATTTCCAATTCTCGAGATTTTCCATCTTTAAATCTTATTATCATATTACCATTAGCCTTATTTTAACATGGTCTTAGCGCTTGTGGTTCATGAGTTCTCGTTAATAACAATTGTTATATAACTATATTTATATTTAATCATTTTCCTTCTCAAAGTGGTTTTTAAATTCCAATCCCCGAAATATTGTTTTTTAACCACCTCCTAAGATTTTTTAGACATAAAATTTTTAACTTGATAATCCGGAACTTTCTGCCGAATTTATTGTTATAACTTTTTTGAATTCTTAAATCCCTTATCTAAGTCTGCAATGAGATCTTCTGCATCTTCTAATCCCACTGATAAACGGATTAGATCGTTGGTAATTCCTGCTTTTTTACGGGCTTCTGGGGGCATGGAAGCGTGGCTCATGGTTGCGGAGTGTTCCACCAGGGAATCAGCCCTTCCCAATGATTCTGCAAGTGAGAATAGATTTAATCCTCTCAGGAAGCTACCCACATCAGAATCTATTTCAAAGGAAACTACACCTCCAAAACCCTTCATCTGTTTTTTAGCAATATCATGTCCGGGATGTGATACTAAACCGGGATAAAAAACTTTTTTAACCTGGGAACTATCCTGTAAATATTGGGCAATGGCCAGAGCATTTTTTGCATGTTTTTTCATTCTCACAGGGAGTGTTTTTAGTCCTCTAAGGACCAACCAGGAATCAAATGGAGCGGTACCAGTACCCATGCCGTTTAATAGGAAATGAACATCTTCTGCTAGTTGGGGGGGGGGGTACTGGTCACAGTGGCACCTCCAATTACATCCGAATGTCCGTTCAGGTATTTGGTGGTGGAATGAACCACCAAATTTATACCGAAGTCCAGTGGTTTTACAAAGTAAGTACTGGAGAAGGTGTTGTCAGCCACTGTTAATATCTCATTTTCTTGGGCTACACTTGAAACCAGTTCCAGGTCAGTTATATTTAAAAGTGGATTGGAGGGAGTTTCTACCCATATCATCTTGGTATGGGGGTTAATTGAATCCTGGATTGATTTTTCATTTTCCAGACGGGTGAATGTGAATTCAATTCCAAAGCGAGTCATGATTTCTGAGAAGAGCCTTTGCGTTTCTCCGTAAAGAAATCACAGGCAACCACATGATCACCACTTTTTAATAGGTGGATGGCAGTGGAAACAGCCGACATACCACTTGAAAATGCAAAAACGTCATTACCTCCTTCTAAACTGGTAAAAGCTTCTTCCAGTGCACTTCGGGTGGGGTTCTGGTCCGGGTATAGTCATGTTATTTAGGTTTTTCAAAATCATCAAACACGAAGGTTGAAGTCTGACATATGGGGGTTGATATAGCTCCGGTCAAAGGATCATGCTTTCTTCCAGCGTGAATCGATTTGGTATCAAATTTCATATCCATTCTCCTAAAACTTTATTCTTGTTTTGTTAATTCCCTGGAGAGGGAACAATACGACTAATACATAACGATAGTTATATAACTATTGTTATATAAAATAAATATTTGTGGTCGAAAAATAATAAACATATTCTAAAATAATTAAAGAGAAGTTAGAGACAATGGTGAGTTTTGTTATTCATAATCTTATACCAATGCCTTCTGTCTTCCTTTTAACCGCCTCGTCGAAGAGGATTATTGCTTTTTCCAGCACTAGGCGAGTTGCGTAGTGGCAATTATGACGTAGATTAATAATATAGTGTTCTTTTCCCTCAGAGCCTATTAGCATCAGGGGATAATTTTGGCATACCTGGGGGCGGGTTTGGTAAATTTGACACCTTTTTTGTTCAGTATCATGATATTTGCAGGGCCTATCTTCTTTAAACTGGAAGTGTTCAGGATAATCCTGGTTGGGAATAATCTCATCTTTTAGAAATGGATTCAGAGTAGTGATTGCTCTTCTTTCGTCGCGGTGTATGAAGAGGGGTGATGATTGGGTGCAGCACTTTCCACAGTGATTACACCATTCGGGGTGTATCTGGGCGAGTTCCCAATTGGAGGGGCCCTGAAAAAGTTCCAAACTGGTTATATCTGCCAGTTGAATTACTTCTTTAAGATCCGACTTTTTTATTCCTAGTTTCTTGTATCTTTTAACCGGTCTTTTCTTCCTCAGCCTCTGCAGAACAGTTTTTTCAAACCTTTCCACATCCTTTTTTTTATTCTCATCCCACTCTTCTTCTTGTAATGCGACTTTACGGATGTTTTCAAATAGTTCTCCATCTATTAACTGGTCCCTCAACCTAAATTTATTCAACTCCATTAAGCTTAAAGAGGAAAAAATGTTATTGAATATTAAATTTAATTATACATATTATAAAGTCACTATTTCCCATCGGACTGATAGAAAGTCTGTATTCTCAACTCTACTGGTTTTTTCCAACTGATATGTGATAATAATGGAAAGGAATAACTTTCTATTGATCTATATTAAGGGTGGTGGTATAATAGGGAGGAGGTTCTCTCACAGAGTTACCGAGTGGGGTATTTATTTAACTACTATATTGTTTTTTTTCTTTGTTTGGATGAGTTTTTTTTTTAATTAACCTCTTTTAAACACAAATCCCCCCACCTTAAAGTAGTCAACACTCTCCAAGTCGGAGTAATAGATTTTCAAACCGTTGGATAACAAAACCTCATTAACCGGGACTTGTGATTTGAGTAATTTATAGAACTGAGATCGGTCACTCACCACCCAAACTATTTTTTGGGTGGTAGGATCAAGATTTATTTCCACTAAAGGTCCTTCTGAGGAATAGATTTGGTGATGGATGCTTTTAGAGACAGTTACATTACTTTGGAGTTTATTACTCTTGGTTTGGGAGTTTTCATAGTCCTGCAGGTAGTAAACATTATAATCCGGGAGGTAGTAGCTGGCCTTCCTCCAACTGAAGCCCTGGTCTTCTCGGGTGATATCCCGAATAACGATGCTGGTGGTTTCGTGCTGATTATTTGAAATTTGGTGAATGGTATGGATATGAAGGTCCATATTATCATCATTGATCTTAATCTTCTTCAGATTGTACATGGAAGAAAGATCAATTCCGAGAATTATCTTTTGAGTACTGTTCATCTGATTTAGTTGAGTTTCCCAAGTACTCTCCGTATTGAGATTATAGGGATAAAAGAAAAATAAGGAGTTAAAAAGAATGCAGATGAGTAAAAGTGCACCAAGAGCGGTATTTAAAGATATTTCAAATCTTTTTTTAAGTTTAAAAGCGTAAAACTCTAATAAATAGCCTAAAATTATCATTAAACCCGCCAGGTAGATCAGAGTGTATCCCGGTTTGGAAAGGGGTAATAAAACTTGGAAAAGCAGTGCAGGCATTATCCAAAGAAATAGGAATATTATCTTTCGATTTTTAAGATATTCCCATCTAAAAACACGTTTACTTTCTTTAACAATAAATAATAAGTAAAAAAGCGCCCCTACCAATCCCAACCCTAAAATGATCCATACTAACAACATTAAATCCATTAAAAGATGGCTGGTCCAAGGAGCCCCGGAAAGAATCGAAGTTGTTTGGAAGGCTCCCATAAAATGTCCGGCGGCACGGGCATAGGCTGAATATCCTCCAGTGAAGATGATGGTCGGAATCAACCAGGCCAATGCCGATAATATTAGGACTGTGGTCAGTTTAACTGTTCTTTTAAGTGTTAATCCGCTCTGGTAGATGCAGTAAAACCACACTGGAAAAATGAACACCATCATGTCCTGTCGGAATCCGCCTGCCAGAGCCAGAGCCAGAGCTGACGGATATAAAAACCTTCCATCACCTTTAAGAACATTATACGATAAGAATGCTATTAAAACTGCCATGAAACTTGCGGTGGTATATATGGTAGCGATTTCACCATAAAACCAAAATACGGGGCTAAATATAAGCAATAAACCGGCTGATAATGCGGCCCACTGCGATGTTAGTTGCCGGGCCAGGAAGTAGGTTAATATAACGGTGCCTAAACTGAAAATTATACTTAAAAATACCAGCGAAGTGTTAGCATCGTTAAAGAGGAGGTTGACTACTTTTCCTAAGCCAACAAAGAATATATAACCTGGTGAATGGGGCTGATGGGCTACAATATCAAACTTTTCAAATCCCAATGCAAAATTCACAGAATCCCATTCAAAAAGATAACGACTGATGAATGGCAGTCGGGTTAGGAGGACCAAAATTGAAAAAATTCCAATAATTGATATTTCGCCACTTAATCGCTGTTTTAACTTATCAATAAGGATTTTTTTTAACATGAAACTTCATTTTCCAGATATATCCCCATTATATGGTCTAAATTTAAGAAATAACTATTAAAAGAAAAATAAAGAATTTTACCTTTACTTCCGGGCTTTAGCCACTTTCCGGGCAATAACCAATTCACCAATGGCGATAAAACCCACGAAAAAGTTTTCTAATCCTCCTGTTGCCCAGATAGCCTCACCAAAGGTTGAATTCTTAATTCTCTTCTCATAATCCTCTGGTTTGACTCTTTTACCAGTCCGGCGGCGAGTGACGATGGCCGATGCTTCCATGAGCTCGTCCCAGCTAACACCTTTGAGTTCCTCAGTCAGGGCCTCGAATATTTTGGAAACTTTAACTTCGTACAAGCTGGATAGTGTTTTAACGATGTCGAAGGTTCTTACTACTCCCAAAACCCTCCCGTCGTCATCTAAAACTGGGATACTAACTACATTGTGATGGGCTGCTTCTAAAACAGCCAGACGAGCTGGATCATTTTGGTGGACATGTACAACATCCTCCTTGCTGTACATTATATCACTAACCTTTTCCTTTCCCTCTCTAAGGCCCCGGGTCACGTCCAGGGACGTGATCCAACCTACCAACTTTTTTTGGTCATCAACCACCGCGGTGGTGAATTTACGGTGCTCCTCCAACTTAATGGAGGCATCCACTATACTATCACCCGGGCTGACTACTACAAATTCCTTGTCCATTATTTCCCTAACTTTCATCGGCAACCTCTCCAAGTTTTAGAGCCCCAATCGGGCATTTGGTAGAACAAACTTCGCATAAAATACATTTATCTTCATCTAAAGTTACCAAGTCTTCCCCTGCTTTTATAGCATCCACGGGACAGTTTTCTTCACAGACCTGACACTGGACACAAGTTTTCTGGTCAATAAGAAGTGCTTTATTCTTAATAACAGGTCCCAATTCTCTTTCCAGGGTGATGGCTCCCGTGGGGCATACACTGACACAAGCGCCACAACCCACACAGGCATCCAAATCTATCTGGGCTATATTTTCCTCTGCAACTTTAATGGCGTTAGTAGGGCAGAAGCGTGTGCAAATAGCGTGGGATTTGCATTTTTCAGGATCCACGCTTATTTTTTTCATCTGTAGCTTTCGGTGAGGAACCTTAACTTCCTGTAACTTAAATTCA